>SLAK01000280.1 GCA_007126855.1 Dehalococcoidia bacterium
ACATGCGCGTGCGAGTTCGCGATGTACTTGATCCTCACGCCCATATCCCGCGCCAGCGCCAGGATCTCCTCCGGCTGATCCCCGGGGTCGATGCAGATCGCTTCGCCCGTCCGCCGGTTCCCCACAACCCAGCAATTCTCCTGGAATACCCCGACGACGATGCCCCGTACCATCAATTCGTTTGCGACTTCCATGCTGTCACCTTGGCCGAGCCCCCTGCGTCGGTCAAGGCAGCGCACGTTGCCCGCTAGCCGCTCCGCCCGTACAAGTCCCCTGTGGTGCCCGTCGAAATCCTCGCTGTCATTGCGCTCGTCGGTATCGCCGCGCTCATCCAGTCGATGACCGGCTTTGGCTTCGCGCTGCTCATCGTGCCGCCGCTGGTCCTGCTGCTCGGCCCCCGTGAAGCCGTCGTCCTTTCAAACGTGATTGGCACCGTGATCGCAGCCGTGATGCTCCTGCGTCTTCACCGTGAGGTCCAGTGGAAGACGACTGCCGTCCTGATTGGCGCCTCTGTGTTTGGCCTGCCCCTTGGGCTCCTGGCGCTGACGCAGCTCGACCCCGATGTCCTGCAGGTATTCATCGCCATCACGGTCATAGTCTTCACGGTGCTCCTCATGCGGGGCTTTGCCCTGGGGAGCCGCATCACGCTGCAGGGCAGCCTGGCCGCCGGAGTCATCGCCGGGGTGCTTCGCACCAGCACCAGCATGTCTGGCCCGCCTGTTGTGCTCTACCTCCAGGGTACGCGTATGCCCTCTGGTGCCTTTCGGTCCACCATGACCGGCTTTGCCTTGCTCAGCGGACTCACCGGCGTCGCCGTCTTCTTGGTTGAGGGCAGTCTTACCGCCCGGCTCGGCCTCACCGGGCTCGCAGCGACGCCAGCCGTGCTGGCTGGACTCTACGTTGGCGCACGCCTCTACGATCGAGTAGGCGAAGCCCGCTTTCGTGGAGTTGTCTTCGCCGTGCTCATCGCGAGCGCCCTCCTCGCCATCGCCGGCGCAATCTCCCCGTGATTCATGTGACCTGCCCCGCCCTGTCCCTTGCAAGCATCCCCACGGTCGGTCACTTGCAAGCGGATACTGTGTCACACGTTATGACCTGGTGCAGCCCGTTGCCCGCTAGCGGCTTCGCCCGTACAAGTCCATTGTGATCCCCGTCGAGATCCTCGCTGTCATTGCCCTCGCCGGCGTCGCCGCGCTAATCCAATCGATGACCGGCTTCGGCTTCGCCCTGCTTATCGTGCCGCCGCTTGTGCTACTGCTCGGCCCCCGCGAAGCCGTCGTCCTCGCAAACGTGCTCGGCACCGCGATAGCAGCCGTCATGCTCCTTGGCCTCCACCGCGAAGTGCAGTGGAAGACTGCCTCCGTACTCATCGGTGCCTCCGTCCTCGGGCTCCCTGTCGGACTGCTTGCACTGACACAGCTCGACCCCGATGTCCTTCAGGTTCTCATCGCTGCCACCGTTATCGTTTTCACCGTGCTGCTCATCCGCGGCTACTCTTTGGGCAGCCGCATCACGCTGCAGGGAAGCCTGGCAGCAGGCATCTTCGCTGGCGTGCTCCGCACCAGCACCAGCATGGCCGGCCCACCTGTCGTGCTCTACCTGCAGGGGACGCACATGCCTTCCGGTGTTTTTCGCTCCACCATCACAGCATTCTTCTTCCTCAGCGGGCTTGCTGGCGTCGCTGTTTTCACCATCGAGGGCACCCTCGATGCTCGGCTCGGACTCACCGGCCTCGCTGCAACCCCCGCCGTGCTGGCCGGCCTCTTGATCGGTGCCCGCCTCTACGAACGCGTGGGCGAAGCGCGTTTCCGAGGCGTCGTCTTCGCGGTCCTCATCGCGAGCGCCCTTCTCGCCATCGCCGGCGCCATCTCGCCCTGACCCGCGGGGGCTGCCCCGCTGGCGCGGATCCGCGTACCCTTCCACCCATGCGCTGGCACCACCTCCCCGAACTCCCCACCCGCGTTGACCCCCGCGACCCGGTCTTTAAGACGAACCGCGAAGCGAACCTGGCCCTTGTCGGTAACCTTCACGCTCACCTCGACCGCGTCGCAGCCGGCGGCGGCGAGACCGCTATCGCCCGCCACCGCGAACGCGGCAAGCTGCTCGCCCGTGAGCGCGTCCAGCGCCTCATCGATCCCGGCTCCGCCTTCCTCGAATTCAGCGCCCTGGCTGCCCACGATGCCTACGACGACGATGTCCCCTCGGCCGGCATCATCACCGGCGTCGGCGCCGTCAGCGGCCGCGAATGCGTCATCGTCGCCAACGACGCCACCGTCAAAGGCGGCACCTACTACCCGATCACCGTCAAGAAGCACCTTCGCGCCCAGGAAATCGCGGAACAGAACCATCTGCCCTGCATCTACCTGGTCGACTCTGGCGGCGCCTTCCTCCCCCTCCAGCACGACGTCTTCCCCGACCGCGAACACTTCGGCCGCATCTTCTATAACCAGGCACGCATGAGCGCCAAAGGCATCTACCAGGTCGCCGCCGTGATGGGCTCCTGCACCGCCGGCGGCGCCTACGTCCCCGCCATGAGCGACGAGTCAGTCATCGTCCGCGGCACCGGCACCATCTTCCTGGGCGGCCCCCCGCTCGTGAAAGCCGCCACCGGCGAGGAGACCACCGCCGAAGAGCTCGGCGGCGGCGATGTCCACACGCGCATGAGCGGCGTCGCCGACCACCTGGCCGAAGACGATGGCCACGCCCTCGACATTGTCCGCTCCATCATCGCCGCCATCCCGGACCGCCGCGAAGCCCCCTGGGATATCGCCGAACCGGTAGACCCTGTCCACGCCCCGGACGACCTCTACGGCATCGTCTCCCACGATTCCCGGCATTCCTACGACGTCCGCGAAGTCATCGCGCGCATTGTCGACG
>SLAK01000009.1 GCA_007126855.1 Dehalococcoidia bacterium
ACCGGCCTCATGGGACAGGAGATCACCATCCATGTCCCGGAAGTCCGGGTAGGCACCCGGGCGGACGCGTGCGACGCCATTGGGGGCGACGATGCAGTGGTGCTCGGCTCCTATCTCATGGTCGAGGGCGACATCTCCGGCCACGTCATGCTGCTGTTCCCGGTGGAGCGCGGCATGGCCTGCGTCGACCTGATGTGCGGCCAGCCCATCGGCACGACGGCCGAATTCGACGAATTCACCGCATCGGCGATTGGCGAACTCGGGAACATCGTCGGGTCGGCCTTCGTCAATGCCCTTGGCGACGAAACCCGCCTGGCGCTGCACCCGACTCCACCCACCGTGGTGAACGACCTGGCCATCGCGCTGGTCGAAACCGTCTACGCGGAAGTGCTGTCGCAGGGCGGCGAAGTGGTGATGATCGACACAGTCTTCAAAGACGCACGCGGCGATGCGGCCGGGCTGCTCATCTTTGCGCCCGACCCCATGGCCATGGGCCGGCTCAACGAGGTGGCAGCGTGACCACCACGGCGGCGGGGAAGAAGCCGACGGCCGTCGGCATCGGCCACCTGGCCGTGAGCGACGACCCCGGCGATGTCCTCGTCGCCTATGGGCTGGGCTCTTGCGTGGGCATGAGCGCATACGACCCCACCGCCCGCGTGGCCGGGCTCATCCATGTCTTGCTACCCGATTCAACTGAGAGCCGGTCGCGCCCGGAGGGCGAACCGGCACGCTATGCCGATACGGCAGTCGATGCGCTCATCGAGCAAATGATGGCGAAAGGGGCGCGCCCACCGCGCCTGCGCATCGTGCTGGCCGGCGGCGCGGCGGTGCTCGGGAGGCAGAACGCAGAAAAATTCAAGATCGGCGAGCGAAACGCCGAAGCCATACGTAGCCGCTTGCGGAGCCATGGGCTGCGCGCGGCAGCCGAAGACCTTGGCGGGACACAGGGCCGGACGATGGAAGTGTGGTGCTCGACCGGCGCCACCTACGTGCGGACGGCCGCAGCACCAGCACGAGAGCTGTAGGAGGGGCCGAATGACGACAATCCTTGTGGTAGACGACGCCGCGTTCATGCGCATGCGGACATCCAAAATTTTGACTGAAGCCGGTTACGAGGTTATCCAGGCCGAGAACGGGCTGGAAGCCCTCAACAAGTACAAAGAACACCGCCCCGACGTGGTCTTGCTCGACATCACCATGCCAGAGATGGACGGCCTAACGGCGCTCCAGGAAATCCGCGCCGTGGACGCCGACGCGAAGGTCGCCATGATCACCGCGCTCGGCCAGCAGCAGATCGTGCTGGAAGCGGTGAAAGCCGGCGCCAAGGATTTCCTGGTCAAGCCCTGCGAGGGTGAGCGCGTCCTCGCGACTGTCAGCAAACTTGTCGCCTGAGGTCTTCACCCATGAGCGTCGCGCCCATTCCACAGCACGTGAAGACTCGCGTTCTTGTCGTGGACGATTCTCCCTTCATGCGGCGCGCGCTCGGGCGCATCCTGCAAACCGATGACTCCATCGAGGTCGTTGGCGAGGCGTCGAACGGCCTCGAAGCGCTCCGCCGCCTGCTCGAACTCCGGCCCGACGTCATCACCATGGACGTCGAGATGCCGCGCATGGACGGCGTCTCCGCCGTGGCGGAGATCATGCGGACGCGGCCCACGCCCGTGGTGATGGTGAGCACACTGACCACCGCGGGCGCTGACACCACGCTCCGCGCGCTGGAAGCGGGTGCAGTCGATTACGTGGCGAAACCCGGCGGCATGAGCCACGAGCTCGGGGATGTCTCCACCGCGCTGGTTGCCGCCGTCACCACCGCAAGACACGCCAGAGTCGGCCGGGCGAGGAAGCCGGCGACCGTCGCACCGCCACCGCCGCGCAAGCAGCCACCGGATAGCAGCGAGCCCGCCGCCCGGCTGGTGGTCATTGGCGCTTCGACCGGTGGACCGCCGGCGCTTACCCGCGTCGTGCCACACCTCCCGGCCAGCCTGGAAGCCGCCGTGCTGGTGGTACAGCACATGCCCGCCGGGTTTACCCGGGCGCTCGCCGAGCGGCTCTGTGGCCTGTCGGAATTGCCGGTCCGGGAAGCTCGCGAGGGCGATAGCCTGACACCGGGGCGGGTGCTGGTTGTCCCCGGGGACTTCCACGCCGATGTGCTCCCGGGGCGCCAGATCCACCTCCACCAGAGCGAGCCGCTCCACGGCGTGCGGCCCAGCGTCGACGTCACACTCCGCACAGCCGCGGAAGTGTATGGCACGGCAACAACGACAGCCATCCTCACGGGCATGGGCCGCGACGGGGCGCGGGGCGCGAGCCTGGTGGAGAAGGCTGGCGGCCGGGTCCTGGTCCAGGACGAAGAAACGTCGGTCATTTACGGCATGCCTCGTGCCGCAAAGGAAGCCACACGCCGGCACACCGAATGCCGGCTGGAAGACATGGCAAACCTGATAACCCACGCAGTCCGCCAGTCGGTGAAAGGCCACGGCAATGAATGACGACGATCGGGAGTGGAACGAATTCAGGCAGTCGCTCGAAAGCGCCATCGGCATGCCGCTGCACCAGTACAAAGAAGCGCAGATGCGGCGGCGGCTGGGGGCCCTGCGTTCCCGGGAGCGCATGATCACGTGGGAGGAGTTTGCCAGCGCATTGGAGCGCCGCCCCGAGCTCCTCGATATGGTGAAAGACACGCTGACCATCAACGTTAGCGAGTTCTTCCGCCAGCCTGAACGCTTCACAGAACTGCAAAAGACCTACATCCCCGAGATGCTGCAACACCGCCCGGCGCTCCGCATCTGGAGTGCCGGCTGCTCCATTGGATGCGAACCCTACACGTTGGCGATAATCCTCAAGGAGTTGAGCCCTGAGGCGCGGCACTCCATCCTGGCGACCGATGTCGACATGCCGATCCTGGCGAAGGCCCAGAGCGGCGCCGGGTACCTTCCCGAGCATGTGCGTTCGGTCCCGGAAGACATTCTGCGAAAGTACTTCACCTTCGACGGCAGCACCTACGCGGTCAGCAACGAGGTGAAGCGCATGGTGCAGTTCCGGCGCCACGACCTGCTCAGCGATGCCTACCCGCGGGACCTGGACCTGATCCTCTGCCGCAACGTGGTCATCTATTTCAACGAAGACGCCAAGGCCTATATCTACGATGGTTTCGCCCGCGCGCTTCGGTCCGGCGGGCTGCTCTTCATCGGGGGCAGCGAGATGATCATGCGCTCGCAGGACCTTGGGCTCCGCTCCGCAGCAATGAGCATGTACCGCAAAGCCGCCTGAAGGCGAAGCTTCGACCGATCCGAAGCCTGGACGGTCCCCCGCATACCTGCGCGGGCGGCGGCGAACCACGATTATCCCCTTTCTGTCCCTTCCTCTGGTACATTCCGCCAAACACTTGTCGAAGGCCCGGTCCGGTGTGCGGTTTTGCCCCGGAGCTTTCGCGAGGAGGGACTATGCAACAGGCATTGGACGACGTCGTCGTCCTGGACCTCACCCAGCACGTCGCGGGGCCCTATGCCACGAAGCTATTCGCTGACTACGGCGCCGACGTGATCAAAGTCGAAGCGCCGCGAGGCGACATTACCCGGCGGCTTGGGCCGTTCATGGGAGACGATGAGCACCCGGAGAAGAGTGGCCTTTTCTTCGTGCTCAACACGAATAAGCGCTCGGTGGTGCTCGACCTGAAGACACCGGAGGGCAAGGACGCCCTCGCAGCGCTGGCCAGGCGTGCCGACATCGCCTTCCAGAGCTTCGCGCCGGGCACCGTCGACCGCCTGGGCATTGGCTGGGACTGGTTCCAGCAGGTGAACCCGAAGCTGACGCTTGTCTCGGTGTCGAACTTCGGCCAGACGGGCCCCTACCGCGATTACCGTCTCAGCGAGCTCGTCCTCTACGGTTTCGCCGGCGAGATGTATTCCATGGGCGAGACGGACCGCGAGCCGGTGAAGATGTTCGGCACCGCGGCGCTCTTTGAGTCGGGCTCGGCGGTCGCGTCCGGTGCAATGGGTGCGCTCTGGGCGGCGAAGCGGCACGGTATCGCCCAGCACGTCGACATTGCGCTGCACGAGACGCAGGCCGGCGGGGTCGACCGCCGCCACGCCGCGGCCATCGCCTACCAGTTCAGCGGCCGCAAGACCCAGCGTGTGGCCAGCGCAGCCGCCGGCATGCCCCAGGGGATTTATCCCTGCGCCGACGGCTTCGTCGACTTCAACAACGCGGGGTTACGCTACGACCGGATTATCGACATGGTTGGTAATGCCGAGTGGGCGCTGGATCCGCGCTACCAGGAGCCGACGGCCCGGCTGATGCCGGACCTTGTGGAGGAATGGAACTCGCACTTCATGGTCTGGTGCCTGGAGCGCACCAAGAAGGAGATCTGGGCGGAAGCCCGGCGCGCCAAGGTGCTCTGCGGGCCGCTCTTCACCATGGAAGACCTCTTCCACGACGGGCACTTCACCAACCGCGACTTCTGGACCGACGCAGAGCACCCGGTCATGGGCAAGATCCAGTTCCCCGGCCGGCCCGTGATCATGGAAAAGGGCGGCTGGGAGCTTCGCAGGCCGGCGCCGCTCCTTGGCCAGCACACGGAAGAAGTGCTACAGGAAGCCGGCCTGCCCGCCGAAACGATCGGCAAAATGAAGCCAACGGAGGGAGTGCGATGACCCCGAAACCACTCGATGGAGTCCGCGTCGTCGACCTTTGCGTCGTCTGGGCAGGCCCGTTCGCGACCATGCAGCTTGCCGACCTCGGGGCCGAGGTCATCAAGCCGGAGAACCCCTTCGTCTGGCAGCCAATGACCCGCGGCGCCATGGCCCGCCCGCCCGCCATGATGCTGCCAATGACCCAGGCGTGGGGGGGCGGCTACCCGAACAACGAGCCGGGCGAGCGCCCCTGGAACTACTGCCCCACCTTTGTCAGCGTCTACCGCAACAAGAGAAGCTTCACCGTCGACCTGCGCCGGCCGGAGGGCATGGAGGTGCTGCGCCGCCTGGTCGCCGAATCCGACGTGGTATACGAAAACAACGCCACCGGGACGATGGAGAAGCTCGGCATCACCTACGACTGGCTGCGTGAGGCGAACCCGCAAATCATCTTCGTCCGCGTGCCTGCCTACGGGTCGAAGGGGCCCTATGCCCAGGCGCGCGCGCTCGGCGTCCACCTGGAGGCGGTGATGGGCCACACGCTGCTGCGCGGCTATGAAGACGCCGACCCATCGTCGAACTCCGCCATCTATTCCGGCGACTTCATGGCCGGCGCGCAGGGCGCCTTCGCCGTCATGGCGGCCCTCTGGCACCGGGAGCGCACCGGCGAGGGCCAGCTCATCGAAGTCGCCCAGGCCGAAAGCGCAGCGACCATGTTCACACAGGCCATCATGGACTACACCATGAACAGCCGGCTGCTGCACGCCATCGGCAACCGCGACATCTTTGGCAAGCACCCCTGCGGCGTCTACCCGGCGAAGTCGCCCGGCACGGCCGAGACCATGGACGACCACTGGATCTCCATCCACGTGGAGGACGACGACCAGTGGCAGGCCTTCATCGAGGCGATTGGCAGCCCGGACTGGGCCAAAGACGAACGCTTCCGGACCAACGCTGGCCGGAACGAGCACCGCCAGGAGCTCGATGAGCACATTGCCGCCTACACCGCCCAGCACGAGGACTACGACTTGATGCACTGCCTGCAGGCGGCCGGCATCGCCGCAGCGCCCGTGCTCGAAGCGTCGCGCATGTTCGACGACCCGCAATTCCGTGCCCGGGACTTCTTCCGGACGCAGACCGTCGAGGGCGCCGGCACGAAGGAATACGTCGGGCCGATGTGGCAGTTCTCCGAAACGCCGGTCGAGTTCACCCAGCCGCCGGTGCTCTTCGGCGAGCACAACGACTATGTCTACCGCGGAGTGCTCAAGATGAGCGACAGCGAGATCGAGAAGCTTCGCGAAGGCGGACACATCTCCATGGACTTCGACCCGAGCGTGCCATAAGCGATGCTTAAGCGGGCCTGGCGAGCATCTACTGCCAGGCCCGCCGGTGTACCGGTAGAATGCACTTTCACCAGCCAGGCCGGTGTTTGCCGGGACCGGCGCACGCTTGCTTCAAGCAGAGCTCCATTTGAAGGAGGGGACGATGACCCAGGACATTGGGCTTCCAGTCGACGAACGCTATCCGCCGCCGGAGCGGGTGCAGAGCAAGGCACATATCAAGAGCCGCCAGGCATGGGACGAGATGTACCGCCGCAGTATCGAGGACGTCGACGCCTTCTGGTCCGAAATGGCGCGCGAACATCTCCAGTGGATGGCGCCGTTCGACAGGGTGAAGGAAGAAGATCTGCCTTCCGGCAAGATCGGCTGGTTCCTCGGCGGCAAGCTAAACGTCTCGGTCAACTGCCTGGACCGCTGGGCCGAGAAACACCCCGATAAACCTGCCATTCTCTGGGAGGGCGACGAGCCCGGCGAAAACCGGACCGTCACTTACCGCGAACTCTTCGAAGAGACCTGCCGCCTGGCCAACTGGCTGCGTTCCAAAGGCATCAAGAAGGGCGACCGTATTGCGATCTACATGGGCATGGTGCCGGAGCTGCCTGCAGCGATGCTTGCCTGCGCCCGCATCGGCGCCATCCATTCGGTTATTTTCGGCGGCTTCAGCCCGCGCTCCATCCAGGACCGCGTCGAAGATTCCACCTGCCGCGCCATCATCACCCAGGACGAAGGGCGTCGCGGCGGCCGCACCGTGCCCCTCAAGCAGAATGTTGACGAAGCCCTCGAAGCCGGCGCGAAAAGCGTGGAGTTCACCCTCGTCTACCGACGGATCGGCGCCGAGGTGTCCATGACCGCCGGCCGCGACTTCTGGTGGCACGACGAGCTGCCCGGCCAGGCGGCCGAATGCGAACCGGAGGTGATGGACTCGGAAGACCCGCTGTTCATCCTCTACACCTCCGGGTCCACCGGGAAGCCGAAGGGGGTGCTCCACACGCAGGCAGGCTACCTGCTGCACGTCATGCTTTCGCAGAAGTACGTTTTCGACCTGCACGACGACGACATCTTCTGCTGCGCGGCGGACATCGGCTGGGTGACCGGCCACAGCTACATCGTCTATGGGCCGTTGAGCAGTGGCGCCACCTCGGTGGTGTTCGAATCGGTGCCAACATATCCCGACGCAGGGCGTTACTGGGACATGGTCGACCGGCTCGGCATCACCATCTTCTACACCGCGCCGACGGCGATCCGCGCAATCGCCCGCGAAGGCGACGACTACCCGAAGAAGTACAGCCGCCAGAGCCTGCGCATCCTCGGCACCGTGGGTGAACCCATCAATCCCGAAGCCTGGCGCTGGTATTACAACGTCGTCGGCGATGCGCGCTGCGCTGTCGTCGACACCTACTGGCAAACGGAAACCGGTGGCCACATGATCACGCCCATCCCGGGCGCGGTCGACATGAAGCCCGGCTCCGGCACCCTGCCCTTCCTTGGCGTGAAGCCGGCGGTCGTCGACGAAGCCGGCAACGAACTCGAAGGCAACGGCGTCACCGGGCGGCTCTGCATGACCACGTCCTGGCCCGGCATGATGCGCACCGTCTACGGCGACCACCAGCGCTTCATCGACACCTACCTGGCCACCTACCGCGGCAAGTATTTCACTGGCGACGGCTGCCACCGCGACAAGGACGGCTACTACTGGATCACCGGCCGTGTGGATGACGTGCTCAACGTCGCCGGCCACCGCCTCGGCACCGCCGAGATCGAAGGCGCGCTGGTGGGCCACCCGGCCTGCGCCGAAGCGGCGGTGGTGGGCTTCCCGCACGACGTCAAAGGCCAGGGCATCTACGCCTACGTGCTGCTGGCGTCCGGTTATTCGCCCTCGCCCGAGCTGGCGAAGGAGCTCCGCAACGCCGTCCGCACGGAGATCAGCGCCATCGCCACGCCCGACAGACTGCAGTTCGTCGAGGGCCTGCCGAAGACACGATCGGGGAAGATCATGCGGCGCATCCTCCGCAAAGTCGCCGAAGGCGAACCGGAGAACGTCGGCGATGTCACCACGCTGGCCGAGCCGGCGGTGGTCGAAGACATCGTGAACGGTGCACAGTCGGCGCAGTAACCGACCGCACAGGCGAGAAATGGACAGGGGCGCCGGACGGCGCCCCTTTTGCTATGTCCCGAACAAGAAGCGACAGGCGTTGTCGCAAAAGCGAAGCCTTAACACTTACGCGTCATCCGCTGACGCATTGAACGCAACTGTCACACACAGGCGTCCACCCGCGAAACACAATGGCTATCCAATCCGTTGCGGAGGACACACATGACAAACGAACAGCAACCCCCGGCAGAGCCTGGACCAGACGAGACCGGCGGCCGCCAGAACCTGTTGTCCCGGTTCTGGGCCAGAAGCTGGAAAGTCAAAGGCCCAGTGATTGCCGTCGTGGCCATTCTCTTCATCGGCGTTATTGCGGCGATCGCAGACGACGAGGAGGAGGGCGATACCGGGGCTCCCCCGGCTGACGCTGCCATTGAACCCACGCCAACGCCCGGTACCGGCGACGATGCCGAGCCGGAGCCTGCCGACACGCCCCAGCCGGAACCAACCGACACGCCGGCGCCGGAACCAACGCCAACTCCCGAACCAACACCCACGCCGGAGCCCACGCCAACGCCTGAACCCACGCCCACGCCACAGGGCTTTGGATTCACCTCCGGCACGAAGCTAGTAGGAGAAGCAGTCGTCGCCGGGGCGACATACCGTGCGATGGGCTCGAGCTCTTGTTACTGGGAGCGCCTCAGTGGCCTTGGCGGGACGCTCGACGACGTCGTTGCCAACCACTTCGGCGGCGGATCCCAGATCGTCACCATAGGCGCCAACGACGTCGCCTTCGACTCCCGCGGCTGCGGAACGTGGACGCAGACACTGGAAGAGCCCGTTGTTGACAATCCGGATGGGCCCATCGAGCTCGAAGGAATGCTGGCAGTTGGCATCGACATCTCCCCGGGGACGTGGCGCGCTGAAGGCGGCACCGATAGCTGCTACTGGGAACGGGTCAGCGGCTTCAGCGGCGAGTTCCACCACATCATTGCCAACGACTTTGGCAACGTGAGTCCCGTCGTGCAGATTGCTACAACTGACGTTGGGTTCAATTCCACTGATTGCGGCACCTGGACCAGGGTCGACTGAGATGAGCAGGATGCACTGGCAATACCACGTGGAACTCTTCGACACCGACGGCTTCCGGTCGAACCAGTTCAAGAAGCTCGACATCGACAGGATCAATGAACTCGGTGCTGAGGGCTGGGAGATGGTCAGCGCGGTATCGCTGCAGGACCAGTCAGCCGGCGGCTTTGGCGTGGGCAGCGCCAGGACCATGCGCATTGCCCTGTGGTTCAAGCGGCCGCTGGCGGAGTAGTCCTGTCAGGCCAAAGCCCCTCAGGAGGGTCAAATCTGCCGCGCCAGGTACGCCGCTTCGTGGATGGCGTTTCCGTAGGACCGCGGTGAGCGCGCATCGCCGAGAACGTGGACCTCCGGGACGCTGCCGGCCAGACCATCCCGCAGGTTGTTCACCGGCTCCCGGCCCAGGCAGACGATAACGCTGTCGCACGGAATCTGCTCTGTCCTTCCGGCAGCCGGGGACTCGCTGGCCGCATCGCCCCCCTGCGCGTCACCGGGGTGCACGACAGTGAGGCAGTTGCGCTCCACGGATTCGACGGTGAGCCCCGGCTCGATCCTGATCCTGGCCTCCGCGAGCCAGCGGAGCACATGGCCCATGCGGGACAGCAGGTAGGGCGCGGGCCTGGGCGTGGGGTTGGAGTCGATCAGCCTGACGTTGCGTCCCTGCCGCGCCAGTTCGAGCGCCAGCTCCATCCCCTCACCCGCGCCCCAGACCACCGGATTCTGGCCGGGGTCGGCAGGCTCGTCGCGAGCCATTACGTCGTCCATGGTGAGCGCAAAGCCGGCCTTTCGCGCCTCCGCCAGGCCGGGGACAGCCGGCAGGCTGGCGCGCGCGCCAGTTGCGATGACGACGACATCCGGTCGCTCGGCAAGGATCAGCTCGGGCGTAGCTTCACATCCGAGCCGGCAATCGATATCGAGCAGCTCCATCTGGTAGCTGTGGTACTCCGGCTGGTAGCGGATGGATTCCGTGTTGGGCAGGTGCGGGTAGTTGCCGCACCAGTCCATCGTCCCGCCAAGCCGCCGCGACTTCTCGAACAGCACAACATCGTGGCCGATTTCCTTCGCGACCCGGGCATACTCCATCCCGCCGCTGCCGCCGCCGACGATGACGACCTTCTTTGGCTTCCTCGTAGGCACGATGCGGTACTCGCGCTCACGCCCGAACTCGGGATTCTGGGGTGACCCCGCATAGCCTTTGCCAAAAATGTTGCCGTGCAGCAGCGAGGCACCGGTACGCGTTGACTTTCGGATTTCGCGCTCCCGCCCCTGGAGCATCTTTTTTGGGAACTCCGGGTCATCGAGCGAAAAGCGGCAGACCGCCGCGAATTCGGCGCCGCCCTCCACCACCATCTGGCGCACCTGCTCAGGGGTGCCCAGGTTACAAGAGCCGATAAGAGGCATGTCGATCCCGCGCTCCTTCAGGAGCCTGCGCGTGGTCTGGATGTTCTCCAGGTTCACCATGTTCGGCGTGTAAAACCCGCCGCCGATGAACTCGTTGGAGTTGATGTCTGGACGGCGGCTTTCGGCGCGCAGCATCGAGCCGAAAGTGCAGTCGAGGACCGCAATGCCGAGCCTGTGAAGCCGCGGGGCGTAGTGTTCCGCAAAATACTCGATGTCGAAGCCGCCCTTGAGGTTCTCGTCGCAGCAGATGCGCGGGATGAGCGGGAAATCGTTTCCGCACAGTTGCTGCGTGCGCTCGATGATCTCCTCGATGAACAGGAACCTGTCCGCGTATTTGTCGGTGCGGCCAACATTGGAAAGCAGCGAGAGCGTCGTATGCGGCAA
>SLAK01000118.1 GCA_007126855.1 Dehalococcoidia bacterium
CCGCCTTCGCGGATGGCGAAGCGCAGGCCCTCTTCGATGGCCACAGGCTGGATCAGCTCCACCTGCATCTCGATGTTGTCGCCCGGCATCACCATCTCGACGCCCTCGGGCAGGGCAATCGAGCCGGTCACGTCGGTCGTGCGCAGGTAGAACTGCGGCCGGTAGCCGCTGAAGAAGGGCGTGTGCCGCCCGCCTTCTTCCTTGCTCAGGACATAGACCTGGGCGGCAAACTTCGTGTGCGGCTTGATCGAGCCCGGCTTGGCCAGCACCTGGCCGCGCTCCACGTCGTCACGCTCGATGCCGCGCAGCAGACAGCCCACGTTGTCGCCGGCCTGGCCTTCGTCCAGCATCTTCTTGAACATCTCCACACCGGTCACGACCGTCTTGCGCGTGTCGCGGATGCCCACGATCTCGATTTCCTCGCCGGTCTTGACCATCCCGCGCTCCACACGCCCGGTCACCACCGTGCCGCGGCCCTTGATGCCGAAGACGTCTTCGATCGGCATCAGGAAGGGCTGGTCCAGCGGCCGCTCCGGCGTCGGGATGTAGTTGTCCACCGCCTCCATCAGCTGCCAGATGCACTCGTACTCCGGCGCGGTGTGGTCGGTCGAATCCGACTCCAGCGCCTTCACCGCGCTGCCGCGCACGATGGGAATGTCGTCGCCCGGGAACTCGTAGCTCGAGAGCAGCTCGCGCAGCTCCAGCTCCACCAGCTCCAGCAGCTCTTCGTCTTCCATCAGGTCGACCTTGTTCAGAAAGACCACCATGGCCGGCACTTCCACCTGGCGCGCCAGCAGGATGTGCTCGCGGGTCTGCGGCATCGGCCCGTCCGGCGCCGCCACCACCAGGATGGCCCCGTCCATCTGGGCCGCACCGGTGATCATGTTCTTGATGTAGTCTGCGTGGCCCGGGCAGTCCACGTGCGCGTAGTGGCGCTCGGTCGTCTCGTACTCCACGTGCGAAATCGCGATCGTGATGCCGCGCTGGCGCTCCTCCGGCGCATTGTCGATCTGGTCGAAGGCCCGGAACTGGGCCTCGCCGCGCATCGCCAGCACCTTCGTGATCGCCGCTGTCAGCGTCGTCTTCCCGTGGTCTACGTGCCCAATCGTCCCCACATTCACGTGGGGCTTGGTCCGCTCGAACTTCTCCTTCGCCATCGACCTTCCTGCTTTCCGGGATTCCCGTGGATTGGAATGTGAATGGAGCCCTCATCCGGATTTGAACCGGAGACCTCGTTCTTACCAAGAACGCGCTCTGCCGACTGAGCTATGAGGGCCTCTGGCGGGCACGCTCTTTGCCCATGGGCTCATCTTCTCCGCAAAACCGGCCACGGGCCAGTGATTGCGTATGGGGAATGGTGCAGGGAGCAGGATTCGAACCTACGTAGCGCTTTCGCGCGGCAGATTTACAGTCTGCTGCCATTAACCACTCGGCCATCCCTGCACTCAATACCGCCACAGCGGCACTGCCTTTCGCATGGAGCCCAGGAGGGGACTCGAACCCCTAACCTACCGATTACAAATCGGTTGCGCTGCCGTTGCGCCACCCGGGCTCGAGCCGGCCCCGAAGTGGGCCCACACAAAAAGGATCCGCCAAGGCGGACCACTTCCTAGTATGAAACGCCCGCGCCAATGTGGCAATAGACCGCACACGATCTACCCTGCGCAACCCGTCGCTCCGCCTGTCTCTATTCTATTCCACCACGCCACATAATTCATGCTGCCTTGACATTCGTGATAATGTGGTCCTGGGAACCACAGCCCGATATGGGGGTGAAACCATGGGCATCCTGGACAAAACCTTCAGGCGCGGAAAGGACGAACAAAACGAGCCCGCCGCGGCTACTGCTACTGCTGAGAAAGCAGAAGAGCCGACACCGTCAGTCCTTTCCGAAGACCAGAAGCGCGCACGCGAACTGCTCGAAAAAGAACTGGAAGAGAAGAAGGCCGGCTCCGAAGGCGCACCCGAATAGCACCCCCGGAAAAACGCCGACTCACCCGCTCGCCGGGGCGCGCCCCTACGGGAAGATGCCCTGCGAGAGATAAGTCGTCGCTACCTTCTCGATAGCGTAGTAGAACGCAGCGGTCCGCAGGTCCGGCATATCCAGCGACTTCCACGTCTCGAACGTGTAGCCGTAGGCCTCGGTCATCGTATGTGCCAGCGCCGAACGGACGAAGTCGAACTCCGAAGGCACCGCCGTGAGCACTGCCCGGTGCTCGTCGGCGAACTTCCTCCCCGTCATGTGCTCCACTGCGTCCAACACCCGCCGCGCGGTTAATGCCTCGTGGCGCGCCGTCATCCGGTCGAATGACACATGGGACAGGTTCTTCAGCCACTCGAAATACGAAACCGTCACACCCCCGGCGTTCAGATACACGTCGGGGATGATAAGGATCCCCCGGTCCGTGAGGATGGTCTCCGCTTCCGGCGTCGTTGGGTCGTTCGCCGCTTCGGCGATGATGTGCGCCCTGATCCGTGGCGCGTTCTCGGAGGTGAGCTGGTTCTCCAGCGCCGCCGGCACCAGCACGTCACAATCCAGCTCCAGCACCTGCCCCGGCTCGTCGATAGTCTCCGCGCCGGGAAAGCCGCGGATCGAGCCGCTCTCTGCCCGGTAGCGCTGCAGCTCGTAGATGTTCAACCCGTCGGGGTTGTAGATCCCCCCGTCATATTCGGCTATGGCCACCACCCGCGCGTCGCCTTCTTCCTGGAAAGCCCGCGCGGCGTGATAGCCGACATTCCCGAAGCCCTGGACAATCACCCGCTTCCCGGCAACACCGGTGGTCAAACCCAGCCGCAGCATCTCGTCCCTGTCCGACATGCACCGTTCCACACCGATGTAGACCCCCAGCCCGGTCGCTTCCCGCCGCCCCGG
>SLAK01000366.1 GCA_007126855.1 Dehalococcoidia bacterium
CCAACGAGCGTTGCCGCTATGGGCAGGTCGACGCCACGCGTGAACACGATCGTGTAGAGCGCAAAGGCCACCAGGTAGGTCGCGACGGCCAGCGCCAGCCGCATGAAGCCATAGAGCCGCGAACCGAAGTCGACCGTGTAGTACTCACCCAGCACGACGAAGGCCACGACGAGCCCGCCGGCAATCCCGGCGACCGTGCGCGCGTAACCTTCGAGCGCCTCGTGCACGAAGTACCCGGCAGCCAGCACCGTCATGCCGGGCAGCAGCATGTACGCCGCCGCCGAGAATGCGCCATCCGGCTGAAAGCGCGGGTGGAGCCGTACCGTGCCCTCGGCCGACAGGGCTATGACCACCGCCGTGAGCCACAGGATCCAGGGCTGGTGTGGCCGCACGCCGAGGAACGCCACCAGCCCCACCATTGCCAGCAGCGCAATGAGGACGATCCGGGCGTTCAGCCCGCCGAGCGAGTTAGCCTGCGCGGCCTGGCCCAGCAGCCTGCTACTCCGCCGCCATGGTGGGCGTTTCGAGTCCGTAGATCTCGGCGGCGTTGGCCCACCAGAGCCGGTGTTTCTGGTCGTCGTCGAGTTCGAGCTGCTCGTACATGGTGTTGAAGCGCTCGATGTGGCGCGGGATCTCCTCGCGGGCGCAATCGCTCCCCCAGACCAGCTTCTCGATGCCGATCTCGTGGCCGATCAGGCGGCGCTCCATCGCGTGACGTTCGATCGTGACGCCGCCGCTCATGTCGAAGGAGACATTGTGGCGCCAGCGTGCGACCGAGGCCGTGTACTCGAAGTTGCCCTGGTTACCAAGGTGCGCCCCGATAATCTTCAGCCGCGGGAAGCGGTTCGCGATCGTATCCAGGTGGAGCGGGCTCATGCGCCCGGCGCCGACATCGCGCACCGGCCAGCGGTCCGCCATCGCCATCATGCGCTGGTAGGCCTGCGCGGCCACGGCATCGCGCCGCGGGTGCGTGATGGAATAATCCAGCCCCCCGCCGATAACGCCCAGGTGGAACAGAATGGGCATCTCGAGCTGCTGCGCCTTCGCGTAGGTCGGCATGTAGTCCGGCGTGTCATAGGTTCGCGGGGTGCCGATGATCTTGAGTCCCCGGTAGCCCATGTCCCGCAGCTCCTGCACCTCCTCCGGGCCGATGTCTTCGGGGTCGATCACAGCGACAGGGATGAACAGCTCGGGATAGTCCTGCAGGATTTCCAGCCCTCGCTCATAGGAGGGGCCAAAACGCCCCCCGGTAAGCATGCAGGCCTTTGTTATGCCTGCCGCCACCGCTGTCTCGGCGAGCTGCTCCACCATGGGCGCCGGGTCTTGCTCCGGGTTTTCCCAGTTCCTGGGGAAGTGCATGTGGACGTCGAAAATCTTTTGCACGGCGGGCACGGAACCTCGCCGGGGAGTGTATCACCTCGATCCGAAGCGGCCAGCGTACGGCAAGGCCAGTTGAAGATGCCGTTACGGCGCGCAACGATGCGTTGATGGAAGCGCCTTTCGGCCCCGGCGACCTGGTGGACATAGCGGTGAACTCGGGCCAGCCCACCCGCCAGGCCTTCACCTACCGCGTGCCTGATGGCCTCGAGCTGACGGCCGGCCAGGCGGTATTCGTGCCGTTCGGCCAGCGCATCCTGCAGGGCATCGTGCTGGGAGCGGCCGAGGAAGCCCCCACCGCCGAGCTGCGCGAGATCCATGCCATCGCCGACGAGCGCGTCGTGGTCGATGCCACCCACCGCGGGCTCGCCCGCTGGATGAGCCAGCAATATCTGGCGCCCCTCTGGGATTGCATCGCCACGTGCCTGCCCAGCGGCTTCGGCCAGAAGCCCGTGACCATGGTCTCGCCGGTCGACGTGCCGCCGCTGCTGCCGGTAAACCCGGTCGACAGGCGCATCCTGCGCCATCTCGCTGAGCACGGCCGTACGCCGCTCGACACCCTGCGCGAAGCGGCAGGGAACGTCACCGTGCCGCGGCTCCAGAAGCTCCAGGAGCGCGGCCTGTTGACCGTCACGCAAGGGCTGGCACGGCCGCGCGGCCGGTCGCGCTTCGAGCGCCATGTGCGGCTCACGAAGGCCCCGGAAGACGCGCGCGCACGCGCCGAAGAACTCCGGGCTAAGACACCCCGCTCGGTCGACGCCCGCCTGCTCAACCTGCTCGCACGAAAACACGAAGCCACGCTGACCGATGCTCGCGCGGCCGGGGCCACTCCGCGCCACCTGGAGCGCCTCGAAACGGAAGGCTGGGTGGAGGAAGTCGCCGTCCAGGTCGAGCGCGACCCCATCGCCGACTACCACTTCCAGCGTAAGGACCCGCCAACCCTGTCCGACGGACAGCAGGCTGCCGCGGAGAGCATCTGGGAGGGCGGGGGCGCGTGGCTTATCCACGGCGTCACCGGCTCGGGCAAGACCGAGGTCTACATGGAGCTGGCCCGCCGCACCCTGGCCGAAGGCCGCGGCGTCATCGTGCTGGTCCCCGAAATCTCGCTCACGCCCCAGGCCATCCGCCGCTACGGCGAACAGTTCGGCAACGACATCGCCATCTTCCACAGTCGCCTCAGCGACGGCGAACTCTACGACCAGTGGTTCCGCGTGAAGGAAGGCCGGGCCCGGCTGGTGCTCGGCTCGCGCAGCGCAATCTTTGCGCCGGTCAGCGACCCAGGGCTCATCGTCCTCGATGAAGAGCACGAGCCCAGCTACAAGCAGACCGACCCCATGCCGCGCTACCACGCCCGCGCGGTGGCAGAGCGCCTGCGAGAACTGGCCGGGGCGCGCCTGGTGCTCGGCAGCGCTACTCCCGACATCATCACCTACCACCGCAGCGATCGCGGTGAAATCGGCCGCGTCGAGCTGTCACAGCGCCTGGC
>SLAK01000248.1 GCA_007126855.1 Dehalococcoidia bacterium
CCCGGCACCGCCAGGATTGGCCCGATGCTCACGAACGGGTTGCTGGGCGCGAAAATGACCATTTCAGTGTCGCGGATGGCCTCCAGCACGCCGGGCGCCGGCGTTGCGCGATCGGCCCCGTCGAAGACGAAATCGCGGACCTCGACCTCCGTCTTCAGACGCACCATGTATTCCTGGAAGGGGATCTCGCCGTCGGGGCCGACGATGCGGGTCTCGATGCGGTCGTCCGACATTGGCAGGATGGCCGTCTCCAGCTCCCAGGCTCGGGCGATGTCCGCCACGATGCGGTGCATCGGCCAGCCCTCCCGCATCAGCCGCGTCCGGTGGATGGCCGTGGCGAGGTCCCGGTCGCCAAGGTTGAACCAGTCGGCATAGCCATAGCGCCGCAGCGCCTGGACGACGTGCAAGGTATCGCCCTGCAGTCCCCAGCCGGTCTCGGGGTTCACCGCGCCCGCGAGCGCATAGATGACGATGTCGGTGTCCGGGGAGACGCGCAGCCCGAACATGTCGACGTCGTCGCCCGTGTTCGAGATCACGCTGATCTCGCGCTGCGGCGCCACCTGCGCCAACCCCTGCAAGAACCGCGACGCGCCGACACCGCCGGCCAGGACCGTATACACCCGGGCAACCCCCGATTTCGGTTTCCCGGTCATTGTAGGCTCGGCGCCGCGCGTGGGCATTGCACAAGATGGCGTTAGACTCGCCCCATGGCAATCATGGAGCGACCCGACCAATGAGCCGCCCGCGCCTGCTGCCAAAGATTCGCTCGCTGCTCCGACCCGCCGGCCGGCCGGCGAAGCGCGGCCTCTTCCGCCTCACCCGGCTGCGCCTGCAGTGGGCTTATCTGCGCGACGGCATCAACGGTGTCGGCGCCGCTATTAGCACGATGCGCGCCGACCACGCCGCCGCGCTGCGGGCATTCGGCGCTGATATCGCCGCGGACGCCTCGCTCACGGGGCCGCTCACCGTAGTCAACGCGGCAACCGACTTTTCCAACCTCTCGATCGGCGCCCGCACCCACGTCGGGGTCGAAACCTTCTTCGACCTGGCGGACCGCATCACCATCGAAGACGGGGTCACCATCGTTATGCGGGCGATGGTCATCACCCATTTCGACGTGGGCCGCAGCGCGCTGGCTGCACGGCGGCCCCGCCGCACGGGCCCGGTGCGCATATGCCGCGATGCCTTCATCGGCGCCGGGACCACGATCCTCCACGGCGTGACCATCGGCGAAGGCGCCCTTGTCGGCGCCGGTGTGGTTGTCAGCGAAGACGTGCCACCCGGGGCAATCCTCACGCGTGAAGGGCTGCGCCTGCCCCGCGAATCGCGCGCTTAGCAGCGCCCAACAACACACGGTCGTAGCATTGGCGAAATGGACATTGCGCTGGGCAGCCTGCTCTCGCTCGTCTACCGCGTGGTGGGCATTGCCTCGCTCGCGCTGATGAACATCATCGCTGCCCGGGCTCTGACCGTGGATGAGTTCGGGCGCTTCACCTTCCTGGTGGTGGTGGTCGGCTCCGTTGGGGCGATCGCCGCAGCCTATGCGAGCGCCACCGGCTACTTCGTGTCCAACAGGGGGCGCGAGCCCGCCGAAGTCGCATCGAATTCGATGCTCATGGGCACCGTGCTGGGACTGCTCTTCGCTGCCGGGGCGCTCAGCATCCTGCTCTTCTACGACGGCGAACACCGGCTGCTGATCTTGCTTCTCGGTGTCGCGATATTCCCAGTGGTAGCGCGCTCCGTGCTCGGCGGTATCTACATCGGCACCGGCGCGCTGCTGAAGCACGGTTTCAGCGTCCACGGATTTGGCGCCATCGCCGTCGTACTCATGCTGATCTGGCTCGTCGGCCTCGATCGGCGGACCGCCGGCGATGCCCTGGCCGTCTGGATCATCGCGCAATACCTGGCCTTTGTGGTACTGGCGCTCTCGAACGCGCGCTGGTGGACCTGGTTCGCCCAGCACCGGCCGAGCCCAGACCTGATGTGGCACGTGATTCGCTTCGGCGCGTTCACCGGCCTGGCCGGCTTCGTGGGCTTCTTCAACTACCGCGTCGATGTCCTGCTGGTCACCGGGCTCGACAGCGCCGAAGGCACGGGCTTCTACGGCACCGCCGTCCGGGTCGCCGAAGGGCTCTGGCTGTTCTCCACGTCCGTCGCCGTTGCCACCTACGCTTCCATAGGCTCCTTCAGCCGGGCCGAAGCAGCACGGGTCACTTCCCAGGGCGTCCGCCACACCATGCTGGTGGTCACCGGGCTGGCGATCCCCATCTTCATCCTTGCGCCGTGGATCCTCGGGCTGCTCTTCGGGGGCGAGTTCCGGGAGGCCGGCTGGGCGCTGCGGGTGCTCTGCGTGGGCACCCTCTTCTGGGCGCCACAGGGCGTCATTTCGAACTATTACACCCTCCAGCTCGGCAAGCCCTGGATACCCTTGCTCGTGGCCACCGGCTCGGTGCTCATAAGCATCGCCGTTTCTATACTCCTGATACCGCGGGTCGGATACATCGGCGGAGCGTGGGCGACCGTGGTGAGCTATGGCGTCGCCGGGGCAGTATCCACCGTGGTCTATCTGCGGATTACCGCTTCCCACCACAGCGATCTCTGGCGTATCCGCAAGGACGACTTGATGAGCTACGTGCGGCTGGCCCAGCGCATCCGCCGGCGGGATTTCGCGGCTGCCTCCGCCGGCACCGGGGGATCGAGTTCATGAGGCATCGCATTGCCGTTGTCGGGCTGCCTTTCTTCGGCGCCCGCGTCGCCCGTTCGCTGCGCGGCGAAGGCTTCCGCGCGAAGTATGTGCCCCACCCCGGCCGCAACGCGCTCGCCTGGCCCGGCGCCATCCGGACGCTGCTGCGGGCCG
>SLAK01000187.1 GCA_007126855.1 Dehalococcoidia bacterium
ACTACCTGGGCACCTTTGGCGGCAACTTCGAGACCTTTGGTGTTGTCGACCGCGACGCCATCCGGAGCGGTAACGCCGATTCGGTGCGGGCGCAGCTGCGGGGCCTGGACTCGGCGCTGCGGCAGAATCTCCAGCGCACGAGTTTGAGCACGACGCTCCCCGATGCCATCGAGAGCTACCAGGAGCGCCTCTTTTTCACTCGATTGCCGCTGTTCGCGCTGATGCTCCAGATCGTGGGCATTGTGCTGTATTACCTGGTGATGGTTTCCAGCATGCTGGTGGACCGGCAGACCGGCGAGATTGCGCTGCTGCGAAGCCGCGGCGCGAGCACCGGGCAGGTGATGGGCATCTACGCCGTGGAAGGGGGCATGCTCGCGGGCGCGGCCACGATCATCGGGCCGCTCGCGGCGGCTGGCGGCATCAGCCTGCTGGGGCTGACGCCCCCCTTCCAGGAGCTGAGCGGCGGGTCGCTGCTGGAGGTGACGCTTTCGCCGTGGGCCTTCGGCCTGGCGGCGCTGGGCGCGGGACTGGCCATGCTGGCCCTGCTCATCCCGGCTTACCTGACGGCGCGCAAGAGCATGGTGCACTACCGGCAGAACCTGGCGCGCCCGCCGCAACAGCCGGCATTCCTTCGCTATTACGGGGACCTCGGCGTGGTGGCGGTGGCGGCCTATGCCTTCTACCAGTTGCAGAACCGCGGGTCGCTGGTGACGGACCGGCTGTTCGGCGGGCTTTCGGCAGACCCGCTACTACTGCTCGCGCCAACGCTGTTCATGCTGATGGTGGCGCTGGTGTTCCTGCGGGTGTTCCCGCTGGTGCTGGGCCTCGCGTCGTGGGCGGGGCGCGGGCTGCCGGGGGCGACGATCCCGCTGGGGCTGTGGCACATGGTGCGAAGCCCTTCGCACTACAGCCGGCTCATCCTGTTGCTGCTGCTGGCTACAGCGGTGGGCATGTTCGCGGCAGGCTTCCGGGCGACGCTGGAGCGCAGCTACGATGACCGGGCGGCTTACGAAGCGGGGGCCGAGGCGCGGATCGGCGGCGTCAACAACCGCGAGGGCTACACGCCCGAACAATTCAGATCGGTGTTCGCCGATGCAACCGGCGCTGAGCGCCTGAGCCCGGTGGCAGAGCTGTCCGGGTCGTACCAGCGCGGGCAGTTTCAGTTCGTGTCGTTCGACATGATGGGCGTGGTGCCGGGCGAATTCGAGGAGCTGGCGTTCTGGCGTGGCGACTTTGCCTCGCGCTCGCTCGACGGCTTGCTCTCGCAGCTCGACGCGGAGCCCGCGGCGTTAATGGGGGCGGAGATCCCGGCAGGTTCGCGTTACCTGGGGCTGTGGGCGCTGCCGGACTTCAACCTGAACCAGGGCCAGCTCGGGGCGCGCATCCGCGATGCGGAGGGCGGCTACTGGGAGTACCGCCTTTTACCGATCATGGGAGCGGACGAGGCCGGGTGGATGTTCTTCGTGGCCGATTTGGAGCAACCGTTCCCTGCCCGCGAAGGGCGAACGCCTGACCTGAGCGAGCCCGCGTACCTCAATTCCGTGTTCGTTCGCATGCGCGGCGCGAGCCCGGTGCCGCAGCCGGTGGCGGTCACGGTGACCGAGATCCAGGCGTCGGTGGAGGCGCCGGCGGAGGGCGCCACCGGCCTGCCCCATGCCACGATGCTGGAAAGCTTCGACGATGTCTCTGCATATACCGAGATCAGCGGCGTGACGCGGCAAATGCCACCGGGAACGCTGACACGGGTGGCAGCGCCGGAGCGGGAGGCTGGGACAGCGGCCCGGATCGATTTCATACACCAGCAGGGCGGAGGCCAGGTATTCGGGCTGCGGGTGGAAGACGCCGTGACGGTGCTGCCGGTGGTGGCGAGCGAGGAGTTTTTGGACATATCCGGGGTGGAGGTCGGCGACGAGTTCCAGGTGTACGTGAACCGGCAGTATCTGCAGGTGCGGGTGGAAGACACCTTTGAGCTGTTCCCGGCGTGGAACCCGGAGCAGGACCGGCCACTCGTGGTGGCGAACCTGCATACGCTCACAGATGCGGGCTCGCGCGTGCCGGTGGTCTCGGACGCCGTTTTCCCGAACGCGGTGTGGATCGGCGACAACCCGCGCAGCCAGCTCGTGCTCGACCTGGAGGCGCTTTCGGAACAGGGAATCATCGCGCGGGAGCTGGCGATACGCTCCGAGCTACGGGCGGAGGCGGGGGCGGACCCACTGATCGCGGCGAGCTGGGAGGGGATCCTGTTCTTCTCCTTTGCGGCGGTACTGGCGCTTACGGCACTCGGCTTCGTGGTCTATAGCTACCTGACAGCGCAGACACGGTCGCTGGAGTTCGCCATTTTGCGGACGATGGGCTATTCGGGCCGGCAGATCCTGGGGCTAGTGAGCTTCGAACAGATCTTTGTCATCGCGTCTGGCGTACTGGTAGGCACGCTACTTGGCGCGCCGCTGGGACGGTTGATGATTGGTTATATGGGGATCACGGAAACCGGGGAGACGATCCTGCCGCCGCTGGTATCCAGTGTAAGCTGGGGAGCTGTGGTCACGGTGTACAGCCTGCTGGCAGTCGTCTTCGTATTGACGGTGCTGGCGCTGGTGGCGCTGTATTCGCGGCTCGCGGTGCACCGGGCGCTGCGCATGGGAGAACTGTAAGAGCTTATGGTGGACGAGCGGGACGAGTATTACATCAACTGCGAGGACCTGTTCAAGATCTACAAGATCGCCGACCTGGAGGTGGTCGCCCTCCGCGGGCTGGACCTGAAAGTGCGCGCCGGCGAGCTGATGGCGATCGTGGGCGCGTCGGGTTCGGGCAAGAGCACGCTGCTGAACATCCTGGCCGGGCTCGATCAGCCGAGCGCTGGCCGCGCCTACGTTGGCGGGCGCGACCTGCTGACCATGGGCGATTCGGAGATGGTCGAATACCGGCGCAGGCACGTCGGCTTTGTCTGGCAGCAGACTGGCCGGAACCTGATCCCCTACCTGGACGCGGTGCAGAACGTGGAAGTGCCGATGGTGCTGGAGGGGACGGCGCCGCGGGATGCGCGCGAGCGGGCGATCGAGCTGCTCAGGGCGGTACGCATGGACCACCGCCTGCACAACCACCCGAACCAGCTTTCCGGCGGCGAGCAGCAGCGCGTCTCCATCGCGGTGGCGCTGGCGAATAACCCGCCGCTGCTGCTGGCTGACGAGCCCACCGGCGAGCTTGACTCCTTCGGGGCGGACCTGGTGTACGAGATCTTCTCGGACCTGAACCGGGAATTCGGCGTGACAATCGTTATCGTGACCCACGACCCGGAGATTGCGGCGCGGGTGGACCGCGTGGTAGCGATCCGCGATGGGCGCACGAGTACCGAGATCTACCGGCGGGTGGAGTTCGAGGCAGGCGCGCCCAGGGTCTACCACGATGAGTTTGTGCTGGTGGACGCCGCGGGACGGTTGCAGATCCCGCGCGAGATGCTGGAGCACCTGGGGATTAGCGGACGTGCGCGGGTAACAAGTGGAGAGAGTTCGGTGGAGGTGCTGCCCGAGAAGGAACGGCAGAGGAGGGACAGCGAGCGCCGATGAGTGGAGCAGCGATTGAGGCCCGGAATGTGTCCAGGCTTTTCCGCCTTGGGGCAGAAGACATCTGGGCGGTGAAGGACGTGAGCCTGACGGTGAAGCCCGGCGAGTTCCTGGCGCTGGTCGGTCGTTCGGGTTCGGGCAAGACGACCCTGCTGAACATCATCGGCGGGCTCGACCGGCCGACCGAGGGCGAGGTGTACCTGGACGGCGATCGCATCGACACCATGAGCGAAGGTGAGCTGAACCAGCTCCGGCGCAAGACTCTCGGCGTGATCTTCCAGTCCTTCGGGCTTTTGCCGCTGCTTTCGGCGCAGGAGAACGTGGAGATGCCGCTGCGCATCGCAGGCTTTTCGAGTCGCGAGCGGGGCAAGCGGGCATCGGAGGTGCTGGACATGGTGGGGCTGGGCAGGCGGCGCGATCACCGGCCGTATGAGCTTTCAGGCGGCGAGCAGCAGCGCGTGGCGATCGCGCGTGCGCTGGCCACGCGCCCCCGGCTGATCCTGGCGGACGAGCCGACGGGCGAGCTCGATTCGTCGACGGCGGTGGCGGTCTTCCGGCTGATGCGGGAGCTGGCGGCGAGCGAGGGCATCACGATCGTGACCTGCACGCACGACCGGCTGGTGATGGAGCAGGCGGACCGGATCGAGGAACTGGCCGATGGGCGGCTGCTGGAGCACGGCGCGCAGCAGGTGTGGGAACGCGTGCGCCACCGGGAACGCAGCCCCTTCGCGGCGCGGGCGGAAGATTCGGAGACGGCGATGCCGGTGCAGTTCTCGTCGCTGATTGGCGCAGATTCGCGCGTGTTCAAGCGCTATGAAGACGACGACGATGGGCGCCGGAACGGTGACTCCGAGCCCGAAGAGCCGGCCGAAGCGGTGGAGGAGCGGGACGAAGAAGACGTGAACCGCTGGGCGCGTCCACAATAGAAGGCATGGAAGCGCCGGAAGAAGCGACGGCGACCCTCCCAGACGACAGGGAGCTTGCCGCAATCGAGGAGGCGGCGGTGCTGCTCGCGCGGCTCGCCGGGGCGGAAATCACCAACGCGCTCGAGCGCGGCGTGGCCGTGGAATACAAATCCGAGGGCAAGGGCGCCGCAGCGCCGACCGACCCCGTTTCCGAAGTGGACCGTGAAGTGGAGGATCTGCTCCGCCACCGGGTGGGGCGCGAGTTCCCGGGGCACGCGATCATCGGCGAGGAGATCGAAGAGCACGTGCCGGGGGAGGAAGACTTCGTCTGGGTGGTCGACCCGCTGGACGGCACGACGAACTTCGTGAACGGCTTCCCGCTGTTCACCTCGGCGATCGGGGTGCTCTACCGCGGCATCCCCGTCGTGGGCGCAACCTGGTGCTCAACGAGCGGAGTGCTTCGCCCGGGCGTCTATCATGCGAGGGCTGGCAGCAATCTCTTCTTCGACGGCATGGCCGTGCCCCCGGAGGACCGCAACCCGGGGCTGCGGCGCAGGCTTTCAGCAGCGCCGGGCGGCGCGCCCGGACGCACGGCCCAGTGGGATAACCGGGTTACCGGATCGGCGGCGCTAGAGTGCGCGATGGTGGCAGCCGGGATTTTCACGTCGGCGCGGTTCGGCGGGCTCCACATCTGGGATGTGGCGGGGGGCATCGTGCTGACCCAGGCAGCCGAACGCCAGGTCTGGGAACAGCCGGAGCGAGGCGAGTGGCGGCCGTTCATGCGTTTCGATCCGCCGTCCCAGGTGCGTGACGGCCGGGCGCCCACGATCCGGGACTGGAGCCGCCCGCTGCTGCTGGGCACGGGCGAAGCCATTGAGACACTGCTCCCGAAGCGGCAAAGCGTCTGGCAACGGGCGAAGCAGCTTGTGCTGCCAGGGACCGGCAATACGCCGGGCTAACTACGCGTCCGCCCCCTGCTCGTCGTCTTCGTTGGGTTCCGGCAGGCGGCCGTAGAGTTCCATGAGCGAGCGGAGCCAGTCGATGCGGCCAGGCGGGAGCTGGTCCCAGCTGAAGCGCCAGGTCCACGAGCCGCTGGCTTCGGACGGCGTGTTCATGCGGGCTTCGGCGCCCAGGAGCAGGAGGTCCTGCATGGGGATGATGGCGGTGTCGGTAACGGAGGCAAAAACGGTACGGATGAGGGCGTCGGGCAGTTCGGAATCGATGGGGCCCAGGTACTCCAGCAGGTGCTTACGGGTCTTCGCATCGAGCGATTCGAGCCAGCCGACTGTTGTGTCGTTGTCATGGGTGCCGGTATAGACGACGGCATTCCGGACATGGTTGTGGGACAGGTAGTCGTTATCGGGCCCGCTGCCAAAGGCGAAATGCAGCACTTCCATGCCGGGAAAGCCGGCGTCGTCGCGCAGTTTGCGGACCGGCGGTGTGATGGTGCCCAGGTCTTCGGCGATGATTGCGGGCCGGGAGAGCAGGCCGAGGCGGGAGAAGATATCGATGCCCGGCCCGGGGACCCATCTGCCGTTGATGGCGTTTTCGGAACCGGCAGGCACTTCCCATGCGGCTTCGAAGCCGCGGAAGTGGTCGATGCGGACGATGTCGGTGCGGTGGAAGGTCCAGCGGAAGCGCGCATCCCACCAGTGGTAGTTCTCCTCGGCGTGACGCGGCCAATCGTAATGCGGGTTGCCCCAGAGCTGGCCGGTTTCGGAGAAGTAGTCGGGCGGGACGCCGGCGACCACCGTGGGCTGGCCATCTTCGTCGAGCTTGAAGAGGCGCTGGTGGGCCCAGACGTCGGCGCTATCCAGGTTCGGGAACATCGGGATGTCGCCGACAACCAGGATGCCCCGGAAGTGAGCGTGGCGGCGCAGGGCATCCCACTGCTGGTCGAAGAGCCACTGGATGAAGCATTCGTAATCGATCTCGTCGGCGAGGTCGGAGCGGGCACGTTCGAGGGCGTTGGGATCGCGGAGGCGGAAGGGCGGGTCCCAGGTGTTCCAGGGGCGGCCGTGGTAGAGCTTCTTCAGCGCACGGTAGAGCGCGAAGTCTTCGAGCCACTCGGCAGTGCGTTCGCGGAAGGTGTCGAGTTCAACGCGCCCGGGAGTGTGGCGGAAATGGCGCCAGGCAGCGCGAAACAACGGCTGCTTGAAGGCGGCTACCGCATCGAAGTCGATATGATGTGCCGGGAAGTGAGGAGGGTCCGCGATGCCGGCGTCCTCAAGGAGCCCTTCCTGGACCAGCAATTCGGGGGAGATGAGCGCTTCGTTGCCGGCAAAGGAGGATTGGGCGTTATAGGGCGAGCCGCCGAAGCCTGGCGGGCCGAGGGGGAGGAGCTGCCAGCGGGTGGCGCCTGCTTCGGCCAGCAGGTCGACGAAGCGGTGCGCGTCCGGGCCCAGGTCGCCAATCCCGAAAGGCCCCGGCAGCGAGGTGGGGTGGAGAAGGATCCCGCCGCTCCGCACCCGCTCGCCGTTCATGTGTCGCTCGGTTCCAGGAACACGGCTGCGAGCGGGGGCAGAGTGAGCCGCAGGGAGCATTCGCGGCCAACGTAGGGCTCCAGGTCGGGAATGAGGCGCCCGACGTTGCGGATGTTGCTACCACCGAACTCCACGGCGTCGGTATTCAGGAATTCGCGGTAGGGCCCGCGGCCCGGGACCGGGATGCGGTAGTCCTGGCGCACGAGGGGGGTGAAGTTGAAGACGCAAACGACGTCGTTTTCCGGGTTGCCGTCGTGGCGGGCGAAGGAGATGACGGAGTTTTCGGCGTCGTTGTAATCGAGCCAGCCAAAGCCGGCGCCTTCATGGTCCAGGGCATGGAGCGCTGGCCGGTCGCGGTAGACCTGGTTCAGGTGGGCGACGAGTTCCTGGATGCGCTTGTGCGGCGGGTAGAGCAGGGCCTGCCATTCGAGGGGGCGGTCGTGGTTCCACTCGGAGCGCTGGCCGAATTCGCAGCCCATGAAGAGCAGTTTCTTGCCGGGGAAGGCGTACTGGTAGGCATAGAGGAGGCGGAGGTTGGCGAACTGCTGCCACTCATCGCCGGGCATCTTGTGGAGCAGGGACGCCTTGCCATGGACGACTTCGTCGTGGGAGAGGGAGAGGATGTAGTTCTCCGTGTAGGCATAGACCATGGAGAAGGTGAGCATGCCCTGGTGGTGGCGGCGGTAGATGGGGTCTTTCTTGAAGTACTCCAGGGTGTCGTGCATCCAGCCCATGTTCCACTTGAATCCGAAGCCGAGGCCGCCGACGAAGGTGGGGCGCGAGACCGCGGGCCAGGCGGTGCTCTCTTCGGCGATGGTTATGGCGCCTTCGCCGTCGGCGTAGACGGTTTCGTTGAAGAACTTCAGGAACTCGACGGCTTCCAGGTTTTCGTTGCCGCCGAAGACGTTGGGCTCCCATTCGCCATGGTTGCGGCTGTAGTCCAGGTAGACCATGGAGCTGACGGCATCGACGCGGAGGCCATCGAGGTGGAATTCGCGCACCCAGAAGAGGGCGCTGGCCAGCAGGAAGTTCCGCACTTCGTTGCGGGCGTAATTGAAGGCGTAGGTGCCCCAGTCAGGCTGGTAGCGCCGGCGCGGGTCTTCGTGTTCGTAGAGCGCTGTTCCGTCGAAGCGGCCCAGGGAATATTCGTCGGTTGCGAAGTGGGCGGGCACCCAGTCCATGAGCACGCCGATACCGGCCTGGTGGAGCGCATCCACAAACGCTCGGAAGTCGTCGGCGGAGCCAAAGCGGCTGGTGGCGGCGAAGAATCCGGTGACCTGGTAGCCCCAGGAGCCGTCGTAGGGGTGTTCGGTGAGGGGCAGGAGCTCGACATGGGTATAGCCCATCTCCTGGAGATAGGGCACGAGTTCCTGGGCAAGCTCTCGATAGGTGTACCAGGAGCCATCGTCGTGTTTGCGCCAGGAGCCGAGGTGCAGCTCGTAGATGCTCATTGGCTCGTGGTACCAGTCGTGCTCGGCGCGGGCCTTCATCCATTCGGCGTCGCCCCAGGTGTGGCAAGAATCTTCGACAACGGTCGCTGAGGCAGGGCGCAACTCGAACTGGCGGCCGAATGGGTCGGATTTTTCGCGGATAACGCCGTCGGCGCCAAGCACAGCGAACTTATAGGCATCGCCGGCGGCCAGGCCGGGGATGAACAGCTCCCAGACGCCGGACGGCCCCATGGTGCGCATGGGATAGAGCAGGCGGTTCCAGCCGTTGAAGTTGCCGATGACGCTGACAGCGCGAGCGTTGGGCGCCCAGACTGCGAAGGAAACCCCGGTTTCGCCATCGACAGTGCGGACGTGGGCGCCCAGCACTTTCCAGAGGGTGCGGTGGGCGCCAACCGAAAAGCGCCGCAGGTCCGCTTGTTCGAGCGTGGGCATGAAGCGGTAAGGATCGCCAGACTTCCAGGATTCGCGCTCGTTCTCAAGCTCCAGCGTGTAGCGGAACGGGAAGCGGGAGCCGGGGATCTCGACTTCGTGGAGCCCGCGGGGGTTGGTGCGCTGCATGGGGATGCGGTCGCCATCGGGCCGCACAATGGTGACCTGCAGGGCATAGGGGGCGAAGACACGGACAATGATGCCGTCTTTAGCCGGGTGGGCGCCAAGGAAGGTATGGGGTTCTGCGTATTCGCCCCGGAGCAGGGCGTCGAGCTCTCGGGTCACAGGTGGTTCCTCGTGGCGTGTTTGAGAATGGCGATAGACCGGGGCTGGAGCTGGTAGATGCCTCCGCTGCGGTAGCGGTTGCGGCCCTCCTCCATGTGGGGGTGGTAGGTATCAAGCGCCAGGACCCACCGGCGGCCGGCGGTGGTGCGGGGCAGCTTGAAGGGCATGACTTCGTCGCTCGAATTTGCCAGGATCACCAGCGTATCACCAACAATCGCTTTTCCGTGTTCATCGACAACATCGGCTGCTTCGCCAGCGAGCCACATTGCAAGGACGCGGCGCTCGGCATGTTGCCATTCTTCGGGCGAGATCTCGGAGCCATCGGGATTGAGCCAGGCGATGTCTTTCACGTCACCGCCACTGATTTTGCGGCCCTGGAAGAATCTACGGCGCCCGAGGACGGCATGGTCCTTGCGGAAATTGATGACGCGCCGGGTCCATTCGAGCATCTCGAGCTGGTCCGGGCTCCAATCCCAGGGTTGCCAGGAGATCTCGTTGTCCTGGCAATAAGCGTTGTTATTGCCCTGCTGGGTGCGGGCGACCTCGTCGCCGTGGAGAAGCATGGGGACGCCCTGGGAGATGAAGAGCGTGGTGAGGAAGTTGCGCATCTGGCGGGCCCGGATGGCGAGGATGTCAGGGTCGTCGGTGTCGCCTTCCACGCCGTGGTTATAGGAGATGTTGTCGTCGTGGCCGTCGCGATTGTCTTCGCCGTTAGCCTCGTTGTGCTTGTTGTTGTAGCTCACCAGGTCGCGAAGGGAGAAGCCATCGTGGGCAGTGACGAAGTTGATGCTGGCGTAAGGCTTGCGGCCGTTATCGGCGTAGAGGTCGCTGCTGCCGGTGAGGCGGTAGCCGAGTTCGGCAACCTGGTTTGGGTCGCCGCGCCAGAAGCGCCGGACGGAGTCGCGGTATTTGCCGTTCCACTCGGTCCAGAGGACGGGGAAGTTGCCGACCTGGTAGCCGCCTTCGCCGACGTCCCAGGGTTCGGCGATGAGCTTGACCTGGGAGATGATGGGGTCCTGGTGGATGATGTCGAAGAAGGCGGAAAGCCGGTCGACTTCGTGGAGTTCACGGGCCAGGGCGGATGCGAGGTCGAAGCGGAAGCCATCGATGTGCATCTCGGTAATCCAGTAGCGGAGGCTGTCCATGATCATCTGGATTGACCGGGGATGTCGCATGTTCAGGGTGTTGCCGGTGCCGGTGAAGTCCATGTAGTAGCGCAGATCGCCGGGGACGGTCCGGTAATAGGCCAGGTTATCGATGCCGCGGAAGGAGAGCGTGGGGCCGCGGTGGTCACCCTCGGCCGTGTGGTTGTAGACGACATCGAGGATGACTTCGATGCCGGCCTGGTGAAGGCTGCGGACCATGGTCTTGAACTCATTGACAGCCTGCCCCGGTGAGCGTGCGGCGGCATAGCGGGTGTCGGGCGCGAAGAAGCCAATGGAGTTGTAGCCCCAGTAGTTTTTCAGGCCGCGGTCCACCAGGTGGCGATCGTGCACGAAGTGGTGCACGGGCATGAGCTCGATGGCGGTGATGCCAAGCTGGCGAAGATAGGCGATGGTGCGGCGGTCGCCGAGGCCGGAATAGGTGCCGCGGATGGTCTCGGGCAGGTCGGGGTTGAGGATGGTGAGGCCGCGAACGTGGGCTTCGTAAATGATGGTGTCGTGCCAGGGGATGCGCAGGGGGGCATCGTCGCCCCAGGAGAAGCCCGGTTCGATGACGACGGACTTCGGCATGCCGGGGGCGCTGTCGTCGGTGGTGGGGACCTGG
>SLAK01000223.1 GCA_007126855.1 Dehalococcoidia bacterium
CGCCTACCTGCTTGCCATGTCCGGCCCCATTGGCGGCGGCACCAGCGAGATCCAGAAGAACATCATCGCCCAGCGCGGCCTCGGCCTGCCCCGCGGCACCTGATCACTCGCTCGGCCGAATGCCCAGGATCTCCGCGTGGAGGTTCCGCGCCTCCGCCTCCAGGTCGTCGATATCCTCAACCCAGCGATCGTAGGCCGAACGGTTGCGGCTCGCCACCGCGCGCTCACCCTCGTCTAGCGCGTCCTGGTAGCGCAGCGCGAAATCGTCCAGCGATCGACCAAACGCTTCGAAGTGCTCGCCCGGCGGCTCCAGTTCCAGCATGATCTCTGCCGTGCAACGGCCAAGGTGCGCGTAACGCGCATAGTCGACGCGGAATTGCTCGCGTTCTCGCACCCTCCGCCGCGGCCATTCCTCCCGGAAGGCCTCCTCCAGCAACATGATCCGCTCCAGGTTCCGGCGCACCGCCGCCCGGTAGGCAGAGTCGTCGCTATCATCTGTCTGCACCGCTTCCGGCGCCGGGCATTGCCCCTGGTCGGGCAGGCGTACCTCGCTGCCGCATGCGGACAGCGCCACGGCAACCGCCGCAAGCCCCAGCGCCCCCAGCCGCCTCAGCCACATCCCGCAAGCTCGCGTACACAGGGGATTGCCGCCCGCACCGCCTTGCCCCGGTGGCTGACCGCGTCTTTCTCCTCGTCGCTCAGCTCCGCGGTTGTCCGCCCGTCTGCCCGCACGAATACCGGGTCGTAGCCGAAGCCGCCCTCCCCGCGCACCTCCCGGGTGATCGCGCCTTCCACCACGCCTTCAAAGGTCTGTGTCGCGTGCCCCGGCGCCGCCACCGCCACCACCGCCCGGAAGCGCGCCGTCCGTTTTTCGTCCGGGACATCCGCCAGCTCCGACAACAACTTTTGCACCCTGCCCTTGTCGTCGAGCCCCGGTCCGCCGTAGCGCGCCGAGAGATAGCCCGGACGCCCATCCAGCGCATCGACCTCGATGCCCGAATCATCCGCGAGCGCAATGCAATCTCCGGCCCTGGCGAAGGCTTCCGCCTTGGCGATGGCGTTCTCCGCATAGGTCGTGCCGGTTTCTTCAACGTCGAGCGAAATGCCCGCTTCGGCCGGTGTGACCACCTCGATGGGCAGCTCCGCGAGCATGCGGCGGAATTCGCGGGCCTTGCCCGGGTTGTTCGTGGCGAGAAGTAGACGCTTCATGCAAGCGATATTCCCGCCTCCCGCGCGTGGGTTCAAGGAATCCGGTAGAGTCCCGGCAAATCCCCCGGCGATACCACGAACACGAGGTGCTCCATGCGCGCAATGGTGCTGCACAACCGGTCCCTTTCCATCCAGGAACTCCCCACACCCGAGCCCAAAGAAGGCCAGGTGCTCGCCCGTGTCCTGGCCTGCGGCATCTGCGGCAGCGACCTCCACATGGCCAACTTCATGGACGACATGATCGAAGCCTCCAAAGTCAGTGGCCGGACCCCCTGGGACGATCTCCGCCCTGAATCCGCCGTCGTGATGGGCCACGAATTCGTCGCCGAGATTGTGCGGACCGGTCCCGGCGTCGAAGAATGGAAGCTCGGCGACCGTGTCACCTCCGTGCCGGCCCTCCCCGACCCCGACGCGCCGAACGGCATCCACACCCTGGGCTACACGCCCGGCATCCCCGGCGCCTATGGCGAATACATCCTGCTCGGCGCCTCCATGCTCCTGCGCGTCGCCGACCACCTGCCCGACACGATTGCAGCCACCACCGAACCCTGCGCCGTCGGTCTCCACACAGTCCGCCAGTCCGGCATCCAGGCCGGCGATACCGCGCTTGTCATGGGCGCCGGCCCCATTGGCCTCATGGTCCTGCTCTGGCTAAAGAAAGAAGGCGTGCGCTTCGTCGCCGTCTCCGACCCCAGCGCCGAACGCCGCGAGCTCGCCACGAAGCTCGGCGCCGACCTGGTCGTCGACCCCCGCGCCGAAAGCGTCACCACCCGCGTCGGCGAAGCGCTCCAGTCCGCCGCAACCGGGTCAAGCGCCAGCACACGGCCCGGCACGCCGCAGCCCGACGTCGTCTTCGAATGCGTCGGCGTCCCCGGCACCCTCCAGCAGGCGCTCGAATACGTCCGCGCCCGAGGACAGGTCGTCGTCGCCGGCGTCTGCATGGAACAAGACCGCGTCCGCCCCATGGTCGGCACCAACAAGCACCTCACGGTCCGCTTCGTCCTTGGCTACAGCCCCAATGAATACGCCGAAGCCCTCGCCGCCCTGGCCGACGGCAGCATCGACCCCTCACCCATGATCACCCGCACCGTCAACCTCGACGAACTCCCCGAAGCCTTCCGCTCCCTCGCCGACCCCCGCGACTGCAAAGTCGTCCTCGTCCCGTAGGGCTAACGGAGGAACTCCTCCGCCGCCCAGCCTGACCGGCCGTCGGGCGTCCAGACCGGCACCCAGCCGTCGGCGTCGTCACCATCCAGCAGGTGGGACACTTGGTGCTCCACCAGCGGAACACCGTCCGCATAGCAATCGAGGACAGCCGCATCTGTCGAGGGCGCTTCCCGCACGTTCAGGCACGAGCCGCCGGTATCGACCAGCAGCGGCGTCCAGCGCGTGACCGAGACCATCCCTTCGCTAATGAGGTCGAGGAGAAGCCAGCCTTCCTGGCCGTTCGTGGTTTGCACATGCGCCCAGATCCCTGCGTACAGGAAGTCCCACTCCTGAGTCTCGAGGTCGATAATCGCTAGTTGCATGGAAGTCGAGACATGGCCGACCACTTCACTGCCGCCCGGGGCATCGAGTAGCGCCATGCCGTCGGCTTCGTCGTAGAGCCGCAACCTCGGCGGGTCATCGTACGGCGGGAAATC
>SLAK01000168.1 GCA_007126855.1 Dehalococcoidia bacterium
CCATCGATGCCGACGGCCGCGGCGAGTTCGCGGATGCGGCGCTGGCGCTCGCCCCGGTCGAGCCCGCGGAAGCGGAGGGCGAGGTCGAGGTTCTGGCGGATGCTGCCGCCCAGGAAGACGGATTCCTGGAAGCCGTAGGCGACCAGGGAGGAGGCATCGTGAGCGTTCCGGACGGGGTTGCCGCCGATGGTGATGGCACCCGCGGCGGGACGCTCGAGGCCGGCGATGAGGCGGAGCAGGGTGGATTTGCCGGCGCCGTTGGGCCCCAGCAGCGCCGTCACCCGGCCGACATTGATCGCGAGCTCCGGGATGTCGAGCACGTTCTCGTCGTGGTAGGCAAAGCGCAGGCCGGCAAGGTGGATATTCATCAGCGTGGGCGTTGCTGGACGAAGGTGAGCAGAAGGTTCACCGCCAGCGCCATGGCAAGCAGGATAAAGCCAAGAGCAATGGCCTGGGCGTTCTGCCCGCGGCTGGTTTCGAGGACGATGGCGGTGGTGAGGACGCGGGTGTCGCCGGCGATGTTGCCGCCGACGGTCATGGAGGCGCCGACTTCGGAGATGACCGCGCCGAAGCCGGCCATGACGGCGGCGAGCAGGCCCAGCCGGGCTTCGCGGGCGAGCAGGAGCAGGGTGCGGATGCGCCCGGCGCCCAGCGTCGCCAGCAGGTCGCCCAGGGCGGGCGGCAGCGACTGGATGGAGGCGGCGGTGAAGCCGATGACGAGCGGCACGGAGATGATGAACTGCGCGATGACCATGGCCTGGCGGGTGTAGATGAGTTCGAGGCCGCCCAGGGGGCCGCTGCGTACCAGCATGAGGAAGACGAACAGGCCGACGACGACGGGTGGGAAACCCATGCCGGTATAGACGGCGCCCAGGGCGAAGCTGCGCCCGCGGAAGCGGGCCCGCGCAAGCGCGTAGCCGATGGGGACGCCCACCACCATCGCCAGCAGGGTCGCGGAGCCGGAGACGAGGATGGTGCGCATCGTGATCTCGACGACGGTGCTGTCGAGGGTGAAGACCATGCGGAGCGCTTCGACGAAGCCTTCCCAGAATTCCATGCTCTAGTGCCCCAGTTCGTCGAGGTCCTTGCCGGCGTCCGGCACGAAGAGCGGCTCGCCGAACTCATCGATGCCGAAGGTGCGGATGATCTCCTGCGCTTCGGCCGAGATCATGAATTCGACCCAGGCGCGCGCCTGCTCCTCCTTGACGCCGCTGTGGACTTCGGGATTGACCATGTGGACGTGGTAGATGTTGAGAAGTGCGGCATCGCCTTCGAAAAGGACTTCCAGTTCCAGGTTGTAGCGAAGGGCCAGGAAGGTGCCGCGGTCGGCCAGGGTGTAGCCGCGCTTCTGGTCGGCGACGTTGAGGGTGGCGCCCATGCCCTGGCCGGTTTCGTCAAGCAGGGCGACATCGGCGGTATCGATACCGGCCTGTTCCCAGAGGGCGAGCTCCATCTTGTGCGTGCCGGACCCGTCGCCGCGGGAGATGAAGGGGCCAACAGGGGCGATCGCGGCCAGGGCCTCGTCGATGGTCGCTGCTGAGCGGACGGCGGCGGGGTCGTCCGGGGGGCCAACGATGACGAAGTCGTTATGCATCACCAGGTGGGTTTCGACCAGGTGGCCTTCGTCGACAAGCTGCTGTTCGGCCTCTGGCGCATGGGCGAGCACCACGTCGGCGTCGCCTTTGCGGGCCATCTCAAGCGCGGCGCCGGTCCCGACGGCGACGACTTTGACGGTGATGCCGGTCTGCTCATGAAAGAGGGGTACGAGTTCTTCGAGGAGCCCGCTGTCGTTGGTGCTGGTGGTGGTGGCCAGGATCATGTCGCCGCCGATGTGGCCTTCGGGCAGTTCGCTCTCTGCGCAGGCGGCGGCCAGCAGGGGGAGGCTGAGTAAGAGGGCCAGGAGCCGGCGTGGGGAGCTGTGCTTGCGGCGCACGCGGTGTTCACCTGCGGATGGTTATGCTCGGGCGAGCATACCGGGTGCGGGCCGATCTGCCAATTTGAGCATAACGGTGCGTGCGAGCCGCCGGAATGTGCCGGGGGTTAGAGGGCTTCCTGGAGCAGGTTTTGCCTGGCGAAATCGAGTTGCGGCGTCTCGGTGATGCTGACGGGGATATCAAGGAATTTCGTGACGGGCAGCAGCATCCGGGCGGCGTCGGGGCGGGGGACGCGGATCTCCGAAGGGAGGGCAGGGGCGCGTTCGAGCATGGCCACAAAGGTGTCCTGGCACTCATCGATAGAGGGGAGGGGGCCGAGGAGGTGCGCGTCGACGATAAGCCCGACTTCGTCGGTGACGAGGATGCAGCGGGGCGCAAATGGGCGGGAGTTGCGGGACTCCTGGATGCGCGCCGGGACAACAAAGAGGTCGACTTCCCAGGTCGCTTCGCTATAGCCGATGGCGGCGGCGATATCCCGGAGGTGGGAGCGGTCGAAGGCTCGCGGCAGCTCCGGTTCGGGCATCTCGGGCAATGGCTGGAGTGTTGTGGCCCAGCGGCCGTCGCGCAGGGTCATGGTCACAACGTCGCCGGATTCGACGACGGAGCGCAGGTCGAGCGCGCCATCGCGCACGAAGGTGGCGACGGTGGCCGCGTGGCGCAGGACCTGCGCCAGGGTGGCGGCTTCGGCTTCGTCGAGGTGCCATGGCCAGTAGCCGCGGTGCTGGCTGCGGAAGACGGGCCAGGCGTTCCTGCCACGGAACTTGAGGTCCAGCGAACGGATGGCCCGGTAGTCACGATGGTGGAGGTCAGCGCGGTCGACAAAGGTGAGCGAGAGGGAGGACATGTGCATGAGCGGGTCGAGCGATTCGGGGTCAAGCTCGTCGTTGAGCAGGCGGAGGAGGCCGGCGCAGCCTTCTTCGCCGGGGAATACAGCCAGGCCGAAGTCGTTGTGCAGGGCGCCCATCACGGTGCAGTAGTAGGTCTGGCCGGCGCCGTGAAGCGAGACGGCGAAGAGGTCCGCGTTGTCCATCCAGCGCCAGGGTGCGAGCGACTGGAAGGCGATGGCAGCGTCATAAAGCTCCCGGAGAATGGGTGTCGCGATCGCGTTCATGCATGATCCCCTGGCCCGCGCACGGGCACGGTGCCCATGGTGAAACATCCGGCGCGCAGGGGGAAAAGAAGGGAAAGGCGAACCCTGGCCCGGCTATCTGCCGATGCGGCCAGGCAGGCGGCGCAGGAGCGAGCGGCGGCGTTTCACCGGGAGGGTTCCGCGGCGGATCCGGCGGCGCTGTCCCCGCCTGGCACGCCGGCTGCGGAGTCTTTCCAGGCGGTCAGCGGCCATATCGCCGACGGCGTAGTGGATGAGCAAGTTGAGGTGGCTGAAGTGCCAGCCCATGGTTTTACCCGCCGCCGCGGATCCGGCGGAGAATGCGGCGCGCGAGCGAAGGGCGCTTCGGCGCATAGCCGGCAGCTTCGGCCAGCAGGGGAGAGCCGGTCGAATCGGGTTGGGGTGTGTCCCTGGGGGTTTCGCGCTTCAGGCGGCGCGCTTCGGCGTCGAACCAGTCCGCCCATTCGTCGGCCACTTGCTGGGTGTAGCGGACGCTCCACCAGGGCACGACTAATCACCGCCTCCGCGGATGCGGCGCAGGATGCGGCGGGGGAGGGAGCGGCGTTGGGGAGCGCTGCCCGCAGCCTCGGCAAGCAGAGCCGAGTTGGCCGAGTTCCGCTCAATGTCGGCCACGCGGGCTCTGGCGTGTAACTCGTGCATCACGTGTTGGGCGTGGCTGAGGTTTAACCATGACATGCTCTGGCTCCTTCCCTGTCGCGTCCCGCGTTAGGGGCTGCGGCAGGTGTTCAGGTTCCCTATTCTACAGCTTTTTCAGGCGTTTTGGGGCTGTGCGTCAGGCGAGGAGGCCGAATGGGCGGTGGGCTTCGTGGACGGCGGCGATGCGCTCGGCCTGATGGGGCTGCAGCTCCTGGCCGGGGATGTGAAGGGTCCAGAGGGCGGACGGGTCCTCGATCGGCGGCAACTCCCCAAGTTCGCAGATTATCGCCGCGGTCAGGAAGGGAGTATGGAAATCGGAATAGCCCCCTTCGTGGACCATCACCAGCCGCCCGTCGCAGTGCTCGTCTGCCACGGCCATGATGCGGCGGGTGAGCTGCCGGAAGGTCTCGGCGACGCACATCTGGCGGGCCATGGGGTCGTAGAAGCCGCCGTCCTGGCCGGCGGAGACCAGGATGATATCGGGGGCGAAGGCCTGGAGGGCGGGCACGACGATCTGGTCGAAGGCGTGGAGATAGGCGCCGTGGCCGGAGCCGGGCGGCATGGGAATATTGATGGTGGCGCCGCGCGCGGACGGTCCGCCGGTCTCCTCGATCTTGCCTGCATCGAGCGGGAAGAGGCCGTCCTGGTGGATGGAGATGTAGAGGACGTCCGGGTCGTCCCAGAAGGCCTGTTGCGTGCCGTTGCCGTGGTGGACATCCCAGTCGACGACAGCAACGCGGCCGCCTCCGAGGCCCTTCGCTGCATGGGCGGCGACGGCGACCGAGTTGAAGACGCAATAGCCCATGGCGGCGTCGCGTTCCGCGTGGTGGCCCGGCGGCCGGACCAGGCAATAGCTGCGGCGGGGACCATCGCCAAGGGCGGCTTCGACGGCGGCGATAGCACCGCCGGCAGCCAGGCGCGCAGCCCGTGCCGAGTGGAAACCGACGGGGGTGGCGACGCCGGCCATGCCGCCGCCAGCCACGCAGAGCGTTTCGATGTGCTCGACGTAGGCGGGCGTATGGACGGCGTGGAGTTCGCCGTCCGTCGCGGGGCGCGGCTCGATGGGGGCGAGCCCGTCGAGGGCGCCGCTGACGGCCAGAAGCCCTTCGATCCGGCGCTTCGAGTCTTCGCTTTCGACGTGGGCCGCGGGCTGCATCGATGGCCCGGGCGCGAAGATGCCGGCCCAGCGGCCGGTGTCGTGCCAGTAGTAGAGCTCGTGGGAGAGAAAGCCGGCTGCGGTCACGCCGGAAGGATAGCGCATGGCGCGCGGTCCCGCGCCCGTGTGGCCTAGCTTTCGGACTCTTCGGGCGGGAGCAGCCGGGCGATGGAGTCGGCAAGCTGGTCGACGCCGAAGGGTTTCTGGATGAATCCGGCCAGGCCCTTGCCGGCGAAGCTGGCGGTCGCGTCGTGCTCGTTGTAGCCGCTGGCCAGGAGCACGCGCACTTCCGGATCGAGCGTACGGAGCTGGCGGAAGGCTTCTTCGCCGCCCACGTGGGGCATCGTCAGGTCGAGCAGCACCAGGGCGATCTCGTCCTGGTTGCGGCGGAAGATTTCGACCGCCTGCCTGCCATCGGCCGCGTGGAGGACCTTGAACCCTGCACGTTCGAGCATGCGCGCGGCGACGATGCGGACGGTCTCTTCGTCGTCGACGATAAGGATGGTGCGCCCATTGCCGGCGAGCGGGACCGCGGGCCCGTGGACCGGACCGCCGTTGGCGGCGACCTCGGTGGGCGTGGCCGGGAGGAGGAACTTGATGGTGGTTCCCTTGCCGGGCTGGCTGTAGACCTTGATGGCCCCGCGGTGGCTGCGGACGATGCCGAGGACGGCGGCGAGGCCCAGGCCGCGGCCGGAGCTCTTGGTGGTGAAGAAGGGGTCGAAGATGTGGGCGCGGGTCTCTTCGTCCATGCCTGCGCCGGTATCGGAGACTTCGACGAAGGCGTAGTCGCCCGGCGGGGCGTCGGAGCCGACGAAGATCTCGCGCAGGTAGCTTTCGTCGGCGTGCATGGCGCCCGTACGGATGGTGATCAGGCCGCTCTGCTCGCCGACCGCGTCGGATGCATTGGTGATCAGGTTCATGATGACCTGGCGGATCTGGGTGGCGTCGGCCCTGACCAGGGGGATGGGGTCGGCAAGGTCGAGCCGAAGGACCGCCGTGCGGGCAATCGCGGTGGAGAGCAGGTGGGTCATCTCTTCGACCAGGCGGGAGAGGTCGATCGGTTCGATGATGAACTGGCCTTTGCCCGAATAGGCCAGAAGCTGGCGGATGAGATCGGCGGCGCGGCGGCCGGCGGCCTCGATGTCCTTGATGGTGTCGCGGGCGGGCGCTTCACGCGGGAGCTCCAGCAGGGCGACGCTTGCGTTGCCGACGATACCCATGAGCAGGTTGTTGAAGTCGTGCGCGATGCCGCCGGCGAGCACGCCAAGGCTTTCCAGGCGCTGTGCTTCCTGCATGCGGGCTTCCAGGCGGGCGCGTGCTTCCTCCTCGCGCTTGCGCTCGGTGATGTCCACGGCGGCGCCGGTGAGGCCGGCGACACGGCCCTGCGGGCCGAAGAGGGGTTCGAGCGAGAGGTCGAAGTGGCGCAGCTCGTCGCCGATGGTGAGGGCGATCTCGGTGCGGAGCCCCTCCGCTGAATCAATGACCTGCTGCTGCAGCGCGGTGATGGCCGCCGCTTCGCCGGGGAGAAAGACTTCTTCGTTGGTGCGGCCAATAAGGTGCGAGTCGGGGAGGCGCGGGCGGGGCTGGTGGAACCACGTGTAGCGCAGGTCCCTGTCCTGATGGAAGACCGCGATCTCGGCTTTGTCGATGGCAATGCGGAAGCGCTGTTCGCTCTGGCGCAGGGCTTCTTCGGCCTGGATGCGCCGCATGAAGGAGCCGAGCTGGCGCGCGGCGGCGGAGACCAGGCTCAGCAGCCGGTCGTCGCGCGGCTGCTCCCCGGTCATGAAGAAGGAGAGGATGGCGAAGATCTCGTCGCCTTCGAAGACGGGGACGCCGAAACCGGCGCGGATGCCCGCCTCACGCGCGGCGCCGGTGCGGGGGAAACGCGAGACAGGGAGCAGCGAGACATTCGGCTGCCATTCGGGCTGGCGGGTTTCCCAGACGCGGCCGGGGAGGCCCTGGCCGGGTTTGAAGGCGGTTTCTTCGGAGATCTGGCGGAAGCGTCGGATGCCGCGCATACGTCCATACCAGGCGGGGCTGCAGCGGACGACACCGGCTTCGTGGTCCGGGATCCAGACTTCGCCGTAGTCCCAGCCGGTCGAGCGGCAGATCTCGCGGAGCACTCGCGTGAGGGCGTCGTTGAAGTCAGCGCTTTCGTTGATAAGGAAGGTGAGGCGCTGGAGCAGGTGCAGCAGCCGGAACTCGTCGCGCGACTGGACGGTGCCAATGGGCTGCGTTTGGGTCATAGGGATGGCTCGCGACAATAAACTCCGGGCTGTGGCAGGCCCCAACCTATAGCATGGTGAACGCCCGGTGGCCATGCCGTGGATCACGTCGCAGAAAAAACGGTGGCAACTGGATAGTCACGTGGCGGTGGCTAATCGCCGGAAGCTCGGGCAGGAAGCGGCGCGTGTGCGCACATGGTGGTGTGATGCCGCCCGAACGTCCAGAATCGAATACATGATTTTGCACGACACGCTCACGGACGAACATCGCGAACTGCAGCCCCTTGGGGACGAGGTTCGGATGTATGTGTGCGGCGTGACGCCCTACAGCCAGAGCCATGTGGGGCATGCGCTGAAGTCCGTGGTCTTCGATGTCTTGCGGCGCTACCTGGAGTGGCGCGGGCAGCCGGTGCGCCACGTGGAGAACTTCACGGACATCGACGACAAGATCATCGCGCGGGCGCACGACCTGGGCGTCGAGATCGAGGAACTTTCGGAACAGAACATCCAGGATTACCTGGCGCAGCTCCGCAAGCTGAACGTGCTGCCCGCGCACGACTACCCGCGCGTGACGCAGATGGTGCCGCAGATCATTGACGTGGTACAGGGCCTGATCGACCGCGGGCACGCCTATGTTGCAGGCGGCGATGTCTACTATCGGGTCCGCAGCAAGCCGGACTACGGGAAGCTTTCGAAGCGCGACATCGACGAGCTCAAGAGCGGCGCCCGGGTGGACATGGGCGAGCTGAAAGACGACCCGCTGGACTTCGCGCTGTGGAAGGCGGCGAAACCCGGCGAGCCTGCCTGGGAAAGCCCCTGGGGCCACGGCCGGCCGGGCTGGCATATCGAGTGCTCGGTAATGGCGCTCAACAGCCTGGGCGAGCAGATCGACATCCATGGCGGCGGCGCGGACCTGATCTTCCCGCACCACGAAAACGAGATCGCGCAGACCGAGGGCTACACGGGTAAGCCCTTCGCGCAGTTCTGGGTGCATTGCGCGCTGCTGCGCATGGGCGGCGAGAAGATGTCGAAGTCGCTCGGCAACATCGTGAGCATCGGCGAGGCGCTCGAGGAATACGGCGCAGACGCCTTCCGGATGTTCGTGCTGTCGAGCCACTACCGGACACCGGCGACCTACAGCGCCGAAGCGATGGAGAGCGCGCGATCCGGGGCTGAACGGCTGCGGGAAGCAGCGTTCGCGCCCCCGGCGGCGAAGGGCGGTGGCGGCGCCGTGGAAAGCGCTGCCGCGAAGGAGCGCTTCATCGAGGCGATGGACGACGACCTGAACACGCCGCGGGCGCTGGCCGCACTGTTCGAACTGGCGCGCGATATCAACCGAGGGCGTACTGAAGGGCTGGAGACGGGCGAAGCGCAGGCGGCCTTGCGCGAACTGGCGGACGTGCTGGGCTTCCGGCTGGAAAAGGCGCCGTCGCACGTGGCCGAAGCGGCGCCGTTCATCGACCTGCTGCTCGAGCTGCGCGCCGAGCTACGCACGGCGAAGCAGTACCAGCTTGCGGACCGCGTGCGCGACCGCCTGGGCGAGCTGGGGATCGAGGTGAAGGACTCGCCCGAAGGGTCGACGTGGGAGGCGAGATGAGGGATGAGTTGAGCGGGATGAGCGAAGAGCCCCGGTGCGGTGAAGGTGCCTGAGGCCGAAGAAGGCTTGCGCGACCGCACGATTATGAGTCGTGCGCTCTGATAGCCAACGGCCAATGGCCAACAGCCATCAGCTCCCAAAGGGCAGCCGCCGCCGTAGCTTCCGCCCCAGTCCCGTTGCGAAGGGGATGATGCGTCCGCGTTCCGGGCGGGTGGCCGGCTCTTCTTCTGAGGCCCAGGGCGAGCGCAGGACAAAGCGCCAGGCGTAGCGGTTGCCGCGCGGGACGCGCACTGCAGTGAAGGGAATGCCCCTGCAATAGCCGCGGATATCGCTGGCGCCGGGGCGACCGAATCCGCGTGCAGTGCGGAGGGAGCGCCGCAGCGTCGTTTCGGAGACGCCCAGCACCATGGCCGCCTCCCGCGTCGAGAGCGTGGAAGGCATCAGGCCGCCGATGGCTTCCGAAAGCGGCTCGTTGATAGCGCTCATAGAGAGATAGTCGGCGGCGAGGCACGGGTACCGCAGGCATTGCGTAGTATGGGTAGTCAGCAAGGAACGTGGAGGTATTTGTGGGCTACGCGCTTTCGATTTCCGTACAAACCCGCGACATCAAGCGACCGGGAAGCAGTGTTCAGGCAAGTGAGTGCCGCGGAAGATGGCGGTGTTGAGGCTGCCTGGGTGGCCGAGTCGTGGGGGCAGGACGCGTTCACGCTGATGACGCAGATGGCGGACCGGACAAAGCGGCTGAAGATTGGCAGCGGGATTGTGAACATCTTTTCGCGATCCCCGGGCGCGTTGGCCCAGCAGTTTGGCACCCTGGATGTTGTCTCAGGCGGGCGAATGATCATTGGCCTGGGGACCAGTGGTGCGAACGTGATCGAGGACTTCCACGGGATGCCCTTCGAGAAGCCGATGCAGCGCCTGCGCGAATACGTAGAGGTCATCAACATGCTCATCGCCGGGGAGCCGCTTCGCTACGAGGGGGAAATCTTCTCCATGTCGCGGGGCTTCACGCTGCGATTTGAGCGGGAACGGGATCACATCCCGATCTACCTGGCGACGCTTGCGCCGAAGGGCGTGAGAATGGCGGCCGAGGTGGCGGATGGCTGGCTCCCAACATGGACGCCGGTCGAGAAGCTCGCGGACATGTCGGCGGCAATACGGCAGCATTCGCAGGCTGCGGGCCGGAGCGAGGATGCGGTGACAATCCGGTCGTCCGGCGGAGTCGTCTTCACCAGGGATGTTGAGCGCGCCCGCCAGGGGGTGGCCGGAACCTTCGCCTTCTATGTGGCACGGATGGGCGAATTCTACTACCGGCACCTGAGCCGGCTGGGCTACGGTCAGGTGGCGGACGACATCCGGAAGGCCTGGGGAGAAGGCGGTTCGGCAGCGGGCGCCGCGGCGGTGCCAGCGGACCTGCAGCAGTCGGTGACCCTGGTGACCGATTCGCTCGATGCCGCGCGGGAACGCTTCGCGCAGGAGGAGGAAGCCGGAGTACGACTGCACAGCCTGTCCGTGGAAGCCGATGATCCGCGAGAGGTTGAGCGCGTGTATTCGGCGCTTGCAGGGTAGTCGTAAAGAGCCGGAGGCTCATAGGTGCACGCGGGAGTAGGCTTCTGGAAGCGGCTTCGATTACTCACTACGTGCGGCGGATGAGCGCGGGAAGGATTTGCGATCGATGCGACGATGGAGCATAGGCTGGGCACTGGCGGCAGCGCTTGTGCTCGCGGCGTGCGGGAATGACGATGCCGAGGCGGACGATACCGTGCCCACGGCCACACCCGCTGCGACGCCGACGGTGGTGGAGACCAACGACCGCGAAACGCAGGCTGGCGGCGAGATCACCGTGCAGTACATCGAATTCGTCTCCTTCGATCCGCACTTCGCCGCCTTCGCGCAGGACATCGGCCACCACGGCATGGTCTGGCGCGGGCTCTACCACCTTGGGCCGGACAACGAACTCCAGCCGATGATGGCGGCGGCGGCGCCACACGTCTCGACCGACGGGCTGACCTATACGGTGAACCTGCGCGACGACCTGGTGTGGTCGGATGGCGCGCCGCTGACAGCGGAGGACTTCGTGGCCGGCATCCAGCGGACATGCAGCTTCGAAGTCGCCGGGCAGTACCAGTCGCTGCTGTCGAATATTGACGGGTGTAACGCCTACTACGCGGCCGACAACGCGGAACTGCCCGAAGC
>SLAK01000144.1 GCA_007126855.1 Dehalococcoidia bacterium
GCATGGTCGACGAAGAGCTCCAGGGCGACTGGGTGGACGGCCAGGACTTCCGCCCGGATCGGCTGATCTTCGTCGAAGACGAAGAAGCCACTGCGCCCGAGCGGCGGCCAAGCTATGCACAGCCGAACGGCGATATGGCGGAGTTCACCGCCTTCGTCACGGCCAACGTGAAGGCGCAGCGGCAGCAGGGCTTCAGCACCGTCGAGGTGAAGGTGCCGCGCGGCGACCTGAGCCCCGAACAGTTCCGCGGCCTGGCGGAGATCATGCGCGAATACTGTGGCGGCCGGGCACGGACGTCGATCCAGCAGAATCTGGTGCTCCGCTGGGTGCGCGATGAAAGCCTCTACGAGGTCTGGCAGCGGCTCAAGGCACTCAATCTGGCCGAGGCCGGCGCCCATACGATCACCGACGTGGTGAGCTGCCCGGGTACCGATAGCTGCAAGCTCGGCATCACCAGCTCGATGGGTCTCAACCGGGCCATTCAGGAGCGGGTGACCGAGATGAACGTCAGCGACCCGCTCACGAAACAGATCCACGTCAAGATGAGCGGCTGCCCGAATAGCTGCGGCCAGCACCACATCGCAAACATCGGCTTCCATGGGGCCGTGATCAAGGTGGGCGGCCACGAGATGCCGGCCTACCACGTCTTTCTGGGCGGGAACTACGAAGGTGGCAACATGCGGCTGGCGTCGCAGCTCAAAGCACGGCTGCCCGCGAAGCGCGGCCCGGATGCGGTCGAGCGTTTCGTCCGCCTCTACGAACAGGAGCGCCAGGACGGCGAGCAGTTCAATGACTTCGTCGACCGCGTGGGGCTAGAGCCCTTCCAGAAAGCCATCGAAGACCTGGTCATCCCCGGCGAGTTCAGCGAAGACAACGAATCCATGTTCGTCGACTGGGGCAAACTCGAGCTCTACAAAATGGAGCGCGGCGAAGGCGAGTGCGCCGTGTAGCCAGGCCGGCTAGAAGTGCGCTTCGTGGAGGGCCTTCCAGGAGACATCGAATGGAAGGCCTCCATTTTGCGCGGCCGCGTCCAGGCACACCTGCTGGCGATCCAGCGGCAGGCCCGCAAGAAACAGCGCAGGATTTGCGCTCACCCGCAAGGCCAGGTCCTGGTCTTCGCGGAGAAGCTCCGCGAAGACGGTGAACAGCGCGTCGCGGTCCAGGTAGTTTTCAAACACGAAGAGCAGCAGGTCGTCCACGGCTTCGCCGTCCTGGCTTGCCGCGACGCGCCGGTACATGTCGCCGGACCACACCGCGATAGCGTCCCATACCCGCGTCGCGGTGTCGGCGTCCTTCGCTTCGACTGCTTCGAGCGAGGAGAACAGCATTACCAGGAAGGTCGGCAGTTTCCTGCGCTCGTAGCCCAGCCGTGCCAGGTTCAGCCAGCGCAGGTCGTCCTCGACCGACGCATGGACACGCTGCGCCGGTATAGCGCCGGCCAGCTCGTTCGCCTCAGCGTCCGGTAGCGTCCGGATCCAGTCGACCACGGTGTCCTCGGCCACTTCCGTCAGGTCGATGACGGAGATGGCGGCGAGGCGCCGCTCGGGAGGCCCGTCCTGGATCTCCTCGATCAGCTCGGGCGTCGAAAGGCGCCGGAATCGCGGCTCATGGGTCTGCCACCCGGCATATTCTGGAGGAAGGTTTCGTCTCACCGACTTCAGCATACAAATCCTTCCTCCTCCAGGCGTCTGTCGATCTTATAATCGACCGGTGGAGACTTTCCTGACCCATCGACACCGAAGACTTCGAAAGAATGAGGCCATCCGTTCGCTCGTTCGCGAAACGAGCCTGGCCCCACAGCACCTTGTTTATCCCATCTTCGTCCAGGCCGGGCTTAGCGGCCGGATACCCATCGAGGCAATGCCGGATCAGTTTCGCCTCGGGCTCGACACCCTGGCCGAAGAGGCGGCCGAACTCAAGTCCCTGCAGGTCCCCGCGGTCATGATCTTCGGCCTGCCCGAGTCGAAAGATGAACGCGGCTCTGGCGCCTGGGCCCGGGACGGCATTGTGCAGCAAGCAGTGCAGCGGCTGAAAGACGCCAACCCCGAACTGATCGTGATGGGCGACGTCTGCCTGTGTGAATACACCGACCACGGGCACTGCGGCCTCCTCCAGCCAGATGGCAGCGTCGACAATGATCTGACCCTTCCACTGCTGGCCGATACGGCGGTGAGCCTGACGGAAGCCGGCTGCGACATTATTGCCCCGAGCGACATGATGGACGGCCGTGTGCATGCCATCCGCACCGCCCTCGACAACGCCGGGTTCGTGGAGACACCGATCCTCTCGTACGCGGCGAAGTTCGCCAGCGCCTTCTATGGCCCCTTCCGTGAAGCAGCAGACAGCACACCGGCGTTCGGCGACCGCCGCGGCTACCAGGCCGACCCGGCCAACGCCCGCATCGCCGTCGACGAAGTGCTGACCGACCTGGCCGAGGGCGCCGACATGGTGATGGTCAAACCAGCACTGCCCTACCTGGACATCATCAGGCGGGTCCGCGATGCGGTGGATGTCCCCGTGGCCGCCTACAACGTGAGCGGCGAATACAGCATGCTCATGGGCGCCATCGCCAACGGCTGGCTCGAAGGCCCGCGCGCCGTCGACGAAGCGCTGCTCTCCATTCGACGCGCAGGCGCCGACACCATCATCACCTACCACGCCAAGGACTGGGCCCGCCGCCACATCTAGGTGCCGCCGAAACACACGAAAGGCTCCCATCCAAGTCTGGAGGGAGCCGCCGTCATCGATGCTGCTGGTTGCTGTTTAGCGCTGGCGCCCGGCAGTGCCGACCACAGTGCGCCGCGCTGGCGTTTCGGGCTCCTGGCACGCCTTCACGAAGGCCGCGTCCAC
>SLAK01000281.1 GCA_007126855.1 Dehalococcoidia bacterium
CAGGTCGCGCAGGCCTGGGCAGCGCAAAACCGCGACGCGCTAAACGCCAACGAAGTCAGCGCCGTCGTCGCCGCCTTCAACACCCTCGGCGACGCCCCGCCGGAGGTCGTCTACGGCCGCCGGACGCAGGAGGATTCGTGATCGCGGCGTGGCAGACGGCAGTTACCGGGTCGTGAATCGTCGATTACACCGCGCCGAGGCTATCGAGTCTTACTCGGGTCAATCCGGACCACGTCCACTGCCCAGCCGTTGCGGCTTGCTGTGAGGACTTCGTCGACCGCCCGTTGCGCATCGGCGCGCGTCGGGTACATACCGCCCATCTGTACGCGGGTTCCGTCGTTGTTCATCCTCATCACGATGTATCGATCCATCTCGGGCTCCTCTCTCCTGGCCCGGCACAGCCTGACCAAAAGGGCCAACCGCCGCGACTCCTTCGCCTTCAGCGTCGGAGCCGAACCGCCAACGGCGCTCCTTCGCGCGCCCTGGCTATGGGTTGCGGGTGGCGTATTGTACCGGCCGTCCCTCCGGCGCCAGGTCTTTCGAGGAGTCTAGAGCCGTGCGGCGGCTGCCCGCGTCGGTAGGGTGACGTATTTCTTACCGTCTAAGCGGGTTTTGTTTCGTTATCACCGGGCTGGTGCTCTTCGGCGACCAGCGTCGCAACCTGTACCCGCGACCGGCATCCTAGCTTGTGCAGGATGCGCTCAACGTGAGTACGGGCCGTGGCTCTGGAGACGACAAGACGTTCCGCGACCTCCCCATTTGTGAGCCCCTCGGCGAGCAACAGCGCCACCTCGCGTTCGCGGCGCGTGAGCGCGGCCAGCGGTGATCCGCCGGGCACTTCCGCGCCGACGTCGTCGTCAGCCAGTGCAATCTCAATAGCCTCGGGCAAGTCGAGCGAATGGCCCCTGGTCCAGGCTGCCGCGAAGCGTCGGTCACCGAGCCGTCCATGTATGGCGTCGATCTCGCCAGCCAGCTTCGCATTGGCTTCTTCAGAAAGTGACGCACCAATCGATTCGCGGGCGCCGGCCGCAGCACCGAAGAGCAGCGCAGCCTTTGCAAACTGCGCTCGGTCCGCTGCAACGCGCCCCAGCTCTTCGATGCAGTTGATAGTCTCCGGGCGCCCGCCAAGTGCCCGGAGATGCTCTACCGCCTCGCAAAGGAGCGCGGTCGCGCTCGAAAGGTCACCACTCTGCCTGGCGACCGCCCCGAGCCGGGCAAGCGTGCGCGCCCTGGTCCAGACAGGCGCACGGGGGGAGCTCAAAAGCTCCAACGCGCGCTCCAGGAGACGCTTTGCCTCTTCGCGGTTCCCCTCCGCCTCAGCCACAAGGCTGAGGCTACCCAGCCCCCAGGCCGCCACGCCCCTAATGTTCTTTCGTTCGGCCATGGGTATTGCTGCCTCGTAGAGGTTGCGTGCCTCGGCGTAGTTGCCCGCGTCCAGTGCCACGTCTGCCATGATTCCAAGCGCGATGGCTTCGCCTTCAAGCGACTCCTTCCGGATGGTTGCCAGCGCCTCATCTGCCAGCTCTATGGCTCGTGCTCCGCGGCCTGCCAGCTGCGCAAAACTGGCGGCTGTCAGCAGCACCTGCGTTCGCACCGCGGGCCGCGCGCTGCCGGCGATTTCAACTACCGGTTCCAGGTTCGCAAGCGCCGTATGGTAGTGGCCGCAAATACGCCAGAACGGCGTCAGCGTAATCGTTAGCCGGATCGCGGTGCGCGCGTCGCCCTCTCGCACCGCCCACTGCGCGGCAGCGACGAAGTTGTCGTGCTCCCGGCCAAGCGCCCGCAGCGTCCCGGCCTCTACGGATCGTGCGCCCCATCCGCGTGCGTTGATCTCCTGTGCCAGGTCGCAGTAATAGCGGGCATGGGCGCCGAATGTCGCCGCGGACTCCTGAGCTTCGGCCAGTCGCGACATTGCATACTCCCGGACCGGCACGAGCGCACGGTAGCGGCTCGTGCCATGGTCATCGGCCGGAATGAGCAAGGACTGATCCACCAGCGCGGCAATGACCCACGGAATGTCTTCTGCCTCGCCGTCGATCTGCTCTGCAATCCGCTCTGCGGCCTCCAGGGTCCAGCCGGGCGACAACGCTCCGACCCTGCGGAATACCTGTTGCTCACGCGCCGATAGCAGATCATAGCTCCAGTCGAGTGCAGCCTGGAGCGTCTCGTGCCGTGCCACCCCCGGCACCGTCCGCTGTTCCAGTCCCGCCGAAGCCAGCCCATCAGCGAGCTCCTGTACCGTGAGGGCGGTCACCCGTGCTGCCGCCATCTCGAGCGCCAGCGGCAATCCCCCGAGCTTCGCGCAGATGCTCGCCACGGCAGGCGCGTTGTCGACAGTGAGCTGGAAGCTGTTGCGGGCAGCGCGCGCCCGCGCCACAAAGAGCGCCACCGAGGGATTTGCGGCGAGCTCAGCAATTGCCACCGGCGAATCGACATCGGGCACAGCAAGGGGTTCCAGGGCGTAGGTCGCCTCGCCGGCTATCCGCAGCGGCACCCGGCTCGTGGCAAGCATCCGGAGCTCCGAACACGTCGTGAGCAGGCGATCAACGAGCAGCGCCAGAGGTTGGCGGACGTGCTCGCAATTGTCCAGCAGCAACAGCGCCTGGCGCGCCGTGAGAAATGCTTCCAGCTGTTGGGCCGGTTCGATCCCTGCGTCCTCGGCCAGGCCGAGCGCCGCACACAACAGGGGTGCAGGGTCGGTCTCGCGTGTGGCGAGTTCCATGCCAACGTGGAAGACGCCGTCCGGAAAGGCGTCCGCAACGCCGCGGCCGACCTCGAACGCAAGGCTCGTCTTTCCCGTTCCAGGCGGACCTGTGAGCGTGGTCAGCCGCTCATCGCCGTGCAGGAGCAATTCCCGGACTGCCGCGGCGTCGTCTGCTCGGCCAAAGAGGCGGCCTCGCCTGCCGGGTATGTGTGATGCGGGCATGTGTATACCGAATGCCTCTCGGTGCGGGGAAGCTGCTGGAGCCTCGCAGCATACTCTATCGATGCCGCCACCCCAACAACCTCTTCGCCCGGTGTGTCACAACATGCCGCATCAAGGCTGGCCCGCAATCGTCAATCTGGGATCGACAATCGCTACACCACCAGCGGGTCTTCGCAGATGCGCGCCAGGCCAACGTTGATCTGCGGGAGCCGGTCGAGCCCGACGTCGTCCAGGAGCGCAATGTAGTCGCGGAGTTGCTTCTCGCGGAGCTGCCGCAAGCGCTCGACACCGTCGGATGCCTTTTCGCGGCCTCCGGCGAAGAGGAGCACCAGCGCTTCACGCTCTTCGGGCGAGTGGCGCAGCTCGTTGGAGAGCGCCGCCTCCGCGCGGTTGAGGAAGAACTTCGCATAGCCTTCGCCGCGCTCCTTGTGCTGCAGGTACCACAGCAGGTGGCGCTTACCGTACTCCAGGTGGCGGCGCGAGTCCTGTGCCATCAACCCGAAAAGCTGCGCGTCGAGGTCGGTCTTCGCGAAGTCCTCCGCTGCTTCGAAGAGGGTGAGCTCGTAGGACTTGTAGACCACGTCCAGCGCTGTGATCATCTCCGAGAACTTCAGCGCGCCATACCAGCCGCGGTAGAGCGTGCCGAGCGGCGCCTGGCCGAGCCCGCCGCCGTTCGCCAGTGCGCGCTTGCGCAGTGCTTCCACCTTGTGGCCGGCGTCGTAGACCTGCGTGCCCAGGAAGAGCTTCACGTCGTGGAAGCCGTAGCTGATGTCCTCGAACCACTTCGAGATGATCTTCTGCTCGGCCAGCCCGTGGGAGCTGTAGATCGTGGCGAGCTGGCAGGTCGCGCGCTCCAGGTCTTCCGGCAGCTCCTTGAGCCCTTCGTTCCAGGGCAGGTCCGTCGCCGGGATCCAGCGGTCGAGGATGGCCTGCTCGTAGAGCTCGTCCACACCCTCGGCCCAGACTTCGGCCTTCTCGTAGATGGTGTAGCTGCCGGGGCCATAGTTGTTGAAGTCGGGATGAGCGCCGAGCGGGGTGTCGTTCTCATAGGGCCAGCGGTCCGGCACCTGGCCGTAAGACCCGATGTTGATCTGCGGTGTGCCCAGCCCGTTAGGCCCGGGAACCGCCTTGACGCCGCGCTCCGACTTCGTGCGGATGAAGTTGAAGGTCACGTTCTGGAAGCGGTCCGGATTACGCTCGCACATGTCCAGGAAGGCGCCCACGCGGTCCGGCGTGATGCGCATCATGGCCAGGTTGGCGAAGACGCGGTCTTTCAGTGGCGAAGCCTCGATGCGCGTGATGAGTTCGTCGTCCCATCCGAGCTCACGGGCCCGGGTCTTCGTGGCGGTTGAAAGTTCCATGCTGCTTCCTTTCGTGTCGTGTGGCGCGGTTCAGGGGGAAGCGAGCGCCCGTTTGGGCGCCCGCAGATGAGTTCTGTGTGTGGACGGCCTAGTTCGGGTCCAGCAGCTCCCGCAGCGCCGGCGCCATGCGCTCGCGCCGATCGCCGAGGCCGATGACCTCGAGCCGGTGCATGTACTCGTTCACCTGGCGCTTGCGCATGACCATGAGCTTCTGGAAGCCCTCGTCCATCTTTTCCACGCCGCCGCCGGCCAGGATGGCGAGCGCTTCGCCGGTGGTCGGGTTGGTGGTGAGGCCTGCCTGCTGGCTTTCGCCCAGCGCGCCTTCCTGGATGTCCAGGTAGTGGTGGATCTCCTCACGCCGCCAGGGCTCCACGTCCAGCACATACTTCAGGTGAGTCACGCCGAAGGCCAGGTGGCGGCTTTCGTCCTGCGCCGCCAGCCGGAAGATGCGCTTCTCCGCATCGTTCTGCGAGATGAGCTCGCCCATGCGGAAGAGCGTCTGCACGAAGCCTTCGCCCACCAGGTGGAGCAGCGCGGTCATCTCGGTGAAGTCGTCGACGCTCAGCAGGTTGATGGCGCCGAAGCCCGCATCGACCATGCCGCCGCCGTTCACCAGCGCCCGCTTGCGGAAGACGTCCAGGTGGCGGCTTTCGTCCATCACCTGCGTGCCCAGGAAGAGCTGCGACTCGAAGTGGTCGCCGTGCACTTCGTCCATGAAGCGGCCTGGCAGATCGCCGGCGATGAACTCGACCTGGGTCAGGAAGGTGCAGAGCGTGCACATCGCCCATTCGATGTCGTCGGGCAGGGGCTCGATGGTTTCCCATGGGATGTCCCGCGCACTGGCCCACTGGCGCTGCTGCGCTTCTTCGTAGAGCATGAGCGCGCTTTCCGACCAGACGTCGGCCTTGCTCTTGTACTGGCGGGCATGGCGCGGCGAGCGGATGTCCTGCTTTGCGCCGCGGGGCATGAACACCGGCGGGCCCGCTTCGTCGACCACGCCATAGCTCATGGTGTTGATCTCCTGGAGCGTGAGGCCACGGCGGCCGGCCTGGATCTGCATGCCCTGTTCGGTGTCCAGGTTAAGCCAGTCGAAATTGACGCCGGGGACGTCCACATAGGTTGGTGTTGCCATCAGTTCCCCTCCTGGCCGTTTTCCGGCCGGTAGAAAAGCATGGGCGTAGTGTATCCGAACTATAGGTGGCTTTGCAGCCCCGGGTCACACTTGACTTTCTCTCGCAAATAAGTCTGGAAGAACTGTGCAGTTGTGTCCCCGCGGGGCCTGGCAACCGGGTGTGGGGGCGCAGCACCTCCGGCGATCCCCATGTGGGGAGAGCCGTGTATCCTCGCTCCATGCGAATCGGCCTCATCTCCGACACCCACATCCCTGAAGCGCAGGAAGAACTCTGGCCGCAGGTTTTCGAAGCTTTCGCAGGTGTGGATGCCATCCTCCACGGTGGCGACATTCACGACCTGGTGGTGCTCGACCAGCTTGGCGGCATCGCGCCCCTCTGGGCGGCCCGCGGCAACGGCGAGGACGGCTCCGGCGGTCGGCCCATCCAGCCCGACCACCCGCGGCTGCGCGAAGCCTGGCTCCTCGAATTCGAAGGCCTGAAGGTTGGGCTTACCCATGATGTGCCCATCCCCGAATACCCGCCGCACATGACCGTTGAGCGCGCCATGATGCGCTACTTCGGCACCACCGACGTCGATGTGCTGGTCTACGGTGATACACATGTGGAAGCGATCGACACCATCGGCAAGACGCTCTGCGTGAACCCCGGCTCACCAACATTCCCGCACAATTACAACACGCAGCTCGGCACCATCGGCTTCCTGGAGATTTCCGACGGTAAGGCCGAAGCCACGATCTGGCAGCTTACCGAAAGGGGTATCGAACCCTTCGACTGGTCGAAATGGAAACGCCCGTGGTGATCAGCCCTGTAGCCAGATGGTGAGCAGTGCGCTGACGAGCAATAGCCCCACTGCTGCATCAACGAGCAATTCGCCCCGGGTCTTGGGAGTTGGTCGATCTCGCTGTGCCACGTTTAGCAACTCCTTTACCTGCCCGCCCGGCACGACTATGCCGCCGGCGTGTAAGGACTTTGCAGCCGGAACGTAAGGGGCGTGGAAAAAGTTCCCCGCTACAACCGGAAATCCTGGCAAAAGCTGTCAGGATGCCCGTTTCGGTTCGCCGCCGGGGGCGACTTCGGAGGGCTTGAGGGGCCCACGGCGAATGACCGGCCAGGTAGCCGCGCCGATGTCCCGCCGTTCGAAGCTGACGACGGCACCCACAACAAACACGATGAAGAATCCCACGAACACCAGGGCTTGGAGCCACGGCATGCTGTGGAGCAGCGCGCCGGTGTAGTCGGCCCAGCCGAAGGGCGTGAGATTCTGGAGGAAGGACAGGTCCTGAACCAGCGTCGCCACCAGGTTCACGAAGTAGGCGAGCACGATGAGCGCGGTGACCACCGCAGCGGCGGAGCCCCGGCTCGGCAGCGCGGCGCTTGCCAGCAGCGACATGCCAAGGAAGAACCAGACAACCAGCAGCATCAGGGTGGTCGCGCTCAACATCCTTGTAAAGGCCAGCTCGAAGTCACGCACGACCACGGTCGCCAGCACCATGGCTGCCAGCGAAACAGCACTGATCACCAAAAAGACCAGCATGAGTGCCAGCGTCTTGCGCAGGACGAGGTCCCGCCGCCGCACCGGCTCGGCCATGAGCAGTTCGAGGGTGCCGTTGGATTCTTCGCTGGCGATGGCCGCGGTGCCCGCGATGACGGCGAGCGCGATGAACAGCAGTGGCATCCAGCTGAAGAATTCCGCTGCGAGGAAGCCTTCAGGCGAATCGATCGGCGCCTCGCCAAGGAAGATGTCGTAGAAGTCCGGCAATTCGATGCCGGCGAACTGGTCGGCCACCTGCGGGTAGAGCGCGAGGATGCCAAGGGTGATGAGAAAGGCGCCGGCGCTCATCCCAATCAGGATATTGCGCTGGTCGCGGAGGGTCTTCAGCACCAGACCTCGCCCGCTCACGTTGCGTCCTCGCGCGCGTAGAAGCTCATGAGCAATTCCTCCAGCGTCGGCTGCTCGCTGGCGATGTCGACAACGTAGTGCTGGGCGAGCGCCTTCACCATCGGGTCCAGGTCACCCTGCACTTCGAACTCGATGATGCTCTGTTCGCGCCGCAGCTCCCGTACACCCTCCATGGCGAAGGCCTCCGCCGCCGGAGGCGAGCCGTCGAAGCGGACCACCAGGTGGCGCAGTGCTTTGGACTTCATCTGCGACACTGTTTCGGTTGCAACGAGCTGGCCCTTTCGCAGGATGCCCACGCGTTCGCAGACCATCTCGACCTCGCTCATCACGTGCGACGAGAAGAACACCGTCACCCCGTCCCGCGCGCGTTCGCGTAGCAACTCCCAGAGGGCGTGCTGGTTGAGCGGGTCGAGGCCGCTGCTGGGTTCGTCGAGCACCAGCACCCGCGGGCCGCCCATGAGCGCGAGCACCAGGCCGAGCTTCTGGCGGTTGCCTTTGGAATAGGTTCCGGCTTTGACGTCGAGCCGGAGTTCCAGCCGGTGGGCGATGTCTAGCGCGCCGCTGTTTTCCACCGGTATGCCCCGCATGCCGGCGAAGAAGTCGATGGTTTGCCTGCCCGTCAGCGCGGGATAGAGGCGGATATCGCCGGGAAGGAAGCCCACGATCCGCCGCACGTCCATCGACTGCGCCTGGCAGTCGTGCCCGTGAATAGCCGCCCTGCCGCGCGTTGGGCGGATGAAGTCCAGCATCAGGCGGATGGCGGTGCTCTTGCCGGCGCCGTTGGGGCCAAGGAAGCCGAAAATCTCGCCTTCGCCGACATCGAGGTCCAGGCTGTCCAGTGCCCGCAGGGTCCCGAAGTCCCGCGTCAGGTCTTCAGTGTGGATGGCCGCCGGCATGGATCCAGTGTAGGGAGTACGGTGGTGCCTCGCGCTATCCATTCGGTATATCGGCAGGGGGCTTAGCGGGCCACTGTCGCCGCCAGAGATAGCAAAGGGCACCCGCAGCCACGGCGACGTTCAGCGACTCCACGCGCGGGTCCATCGGCAACGCCACACGGAAGTCGCTGAGTTTCGACAGGAGCTGGCTCACGCCTTCGCCTTCGCTGCCAGCGATGAGCGCCGTCTTTTCGGGCCAGTCGAAGGCGGTCGCGTCGAAGGCGTCCTCACCCTGCTCGGCCGCCACCACCCAGTAGCCCGCGTCCTTGAGCAGCTCCACTGCCTGGGCCAGGTTCTGCGGCGACGCCACCGGCGCCAGGAAGCTTACCCCGGCGCTCGCCCGATGGACCCCGGGCGTGAGCTGCGCGCCGCGGCGCCGGGGGAGCACCACCGCGTCCACCCCAACTGCGACGGCTGTCCGCAGCGTCGCTCCCAGGTTTTGCGGGTCGGTCACGCGATCGAGCAGCAGGATGAGCGAGGGCCCCGTGGCTTCCCGCGCGACGCCGCGCAGGTCGGCCTCCGGGAGGCTGCGGAGGCGCACCAGCACGCCCTGGTGCACGCCGCCGCCGGTCAGCTCATCCAGCCGTTCCAGCGCCACCGGCTGGACGGAGAGCTGTGCCTTCCGTGCCTGGTCGACCAGGTCCAGCACGCGTTGGTTCGCGGTATCTTCCAGGTATTCAAGCGACCGGGCGACGCCGGTTGCGAGCGCCATCACGCAGGGGTTCACGCCGAAAGCCATGTCGTCCGGGGTGGCCTTTGGCTTGGGGCGCATACGCCGCGGGCGCGAAGCATCCGCATCGTCGCGCGGTGGCCGCCGGTGTTTACGCTGGCTCAGCTTTCTATCCCCGCTCTTAATCTTGTCTTCCGCCAAAATACGGCCATTCGTAAACTCCCACTACACGCCCACGTGGAGTCTGCATGGCACGCCACCCGTCCCTGGTCCTTGGCGCCTGCCTTTGTCTGATCATCATCGCAGGGTGCAGCGACGACGCCACCAATGACGGCGGCGCTGCCGGCAACGATGATGCGACGGCGGCAGCGCAGGAGCACGACCCTGACGCATCGCCCATGCTGCGCGAGCCGCCCGGCGCCTATTCCATCCTGCAGCCCGACCTTGCAGGCGACTTCCTCACCGACATCGGCGGCACCTATGTGCTCAACGCCGAGACCTACAGCGTTTCCAAGGCGTTCCCCAGCGAGGCAAAAGGCTACGAGCTGCTGACGGATTGGGGCTACATGGGAGGCTACGAGACCGGCTACATCCCGGAAGGCCGCGAACAGGCTGTGCTCAATGGCGCCTACTACTTCGCGGTCGAATCCCACCTCTTCGAAGACGAGGAGGGCGCGAAGCAGGCCTTCCGCTACATCAACGAGCGGCTGACAGAATCGCCCGTGGCCTCGGAGACTTTCAGCGGCCCGGTTGGCAACGAGTGGAAAGCGTGGGAGTCGCCGGGAGACGTCATCCCGGGCAGCTCGGCGAACTCGGTGCACCACCGTATGGTCTTCCGCCGTGGCAATATGCTCGCCATGGTGGCGACCTGGGGCGCCGAGCATCTCACCACCATCCGGCGTGCCTACGAACTGGCCTTGATCATCGACGAAAAAGCCCTCGGCGAGCGCGAAACGACCGAACCAACGCCTACGACCAACGGCGCGACCAGCGGCGACGGCGCCACGGCGGCGGGAGGCTAGCCGGTGGCCGCGCGCCTGCTGCCCGCCCTGCTCTGCGCAGCGCTCCTCGCGGCAGCCGTAGCCTGCTCCGGCGGCGATGCGGCGGACGATGGCGCCCTCGGCGATGACTCCGCCGATGAGCCGTCACCGGTACTGCAGGGACCTGCCAGCCGCTACGCCCCGGACGTCGAGGACCTGGCAGGCAATCTCAGCGTCTTCCCGCCGGAAACCTACCCGGTGAGCCGCGATATCTTTGCCTTCCAGGGCCCCTTCGGCAACCCGGATGAAGCGTTGGAGTTTCTCGGAGAGCAGGGATACGTGGATGGCTACCGGGTCCAGTTCAATCCCGATGGGCTGCTCGCGGGCGTGGTCGGCCAGGGGCAGTACTACGTGACGGTCGAGACCTACCTCTTCGCCGGCGCCGACGGGGCGCGCAACGTGTACAACCAGTTCGAAGACCGCTACAGCGATGTGGAAGGTTCCGAGCGGCGCGACCCGGAGCGGCTTGGCAACCGTTCTAGCGGCTGGGAATTCGTCCAGGGCCCGATTGGGGACACCGATGTCGTGGCCGTCTATCATCGCTTCGCATTTCAGCGGGGCAACCTCATTGGCGTGGTCCAGACCTTTGGTGCAGAAGAGCACATGAGTATCGACCTGGCGCGAGACATTGCCCTGCTCATCGATAACCGTGCGGTCGGGGAAACACCCGCTGAGGAACCGACGCCTGCCGGGCCAGATCCCGAACGGACGCAAGGGGGCTAGCGTACTGGTGGCGGCGAGAGCCAGCATATGGGGATGGATAGGCCGGGCGGGCGCCGGTGCAGCGTGCCTGGTGTCCCACGGGGGCAACAGGCGATGAGGGCGGCGAGCGTCGCGGTGCTGGCCTTCGCCGTCGTGGCTGCCGCCTTGCTCGCCGGAGGGATG
>SLAK01000424.1 GCA_007126855.1 Dehalococcoidia bacterium
CAGGCCCGATGCCATCATCTTCCACCAGCCCGGCTTCGGGCTCACGGGCGAATACCGCGAGGGCCGCGGATATGGCGCGCACATTGACGGTGTCGCAGGCGGGACAATCCTGCGCGGCTACCGCGACTCCGCGCCGGAGACCAATATGCAGACCTTCGGCAGCGACTTCGTGGGAGGCACCCACGGCTCCGTGGCCTTGCTTGCGGCGCTCCGGCACCGGCGGCGCACAGGCGAGGGCCAGGTGATCGAAATGGCGCAAAGTGAGACCGCGGCCCAGATGTTTCCGCAGGCCGCGCTCGATGCCGCGTGGAACGGCCGCGAACAACGCACGATCGGCAATCGGAGTATCGAAGGCTTTGTCCCGAACGGGGTCTTCCTCTGTTCCGGCGAGGATAGCTGGATCGCGATTAGCTGCCGCAGCGACGCGGAATGGCAGGCGCTGGCTGCTTTCCTGGGGAACCCCTCCTGGGCTACTGACCCGGCACTCGGCACCGCGGCCGGGCGGGCAACAAGCGAGGACATGATCGAAGAACGCCTGGCCGAATTCACGGCAACCCGCGACCAGCAATCGCTCTTCCACGAGCTGCAGGAGGCTGGCGTCACCGCCGGCCCGGTGCTGAACGCGAAGCAGGCCGCTGAAGACCCGCACCTCGCCGAGAGCGGCGCATGGAAACGGCTACCGGCGACCGAGGACTACCCCGAGGCCGACTTCGGCACGCCACCCATGCGCTTCTCCGTCTCCGATGTGGGCCTGCGGACGCCGCCCGCGCTGTTCGCGCAGCACAACGACTACGTCTACCGCGAAGTGCTCGGCTTCTCCGAGGAGGAGATCGCGAAGCTACGCGACGAGGGGCACATCCGCGGCACCTACGACGAAACGGTGACAGCACGGCCATGAACGCACACGAAGCCTGGACAACCCACAAGGTTCAAGACATTTCTATTGCAGACGGCGTCACGCTCCGCACCTACCAGGCCGGAGAAGGCTACCCGGTGGTGCTGCTCCACGGCTTCCCGGAGCTGGCCTATTCGTGGCGCCACCAGCTTCCCTTCCTGGCCGCGCACGGCTACCGTGCCATCGCGCCGGATCAGCGTGGCTATGGCGGGAGCGGCCGACCCGAGCCCATCGAAGCCTACGACCTGGACCACCTGGCGGGGGACGTCATCGGGCTGCTCGACGCGCTTGACCAGCCGGAAGCGGTGGTCATCGGCCACGACTGGGGCGCGCCGGTAGCCTGGCACACCGCGTTGAGCTATCCGGGGCGCATCCGGGGCGTGGGGTCGCTGTCGGTGCCGCACGCGCAACGCGGCAACCGACGACCGCTCGAATCCATGCGCGCACTCGCCGGCCCGGACCACATCTTCTACATCGACTACTTCCAGCAGCCCGGCGTCGCCGATGCCGAGCTGGCCGCCGACGTCCGCGGCAACATCCTGGGCTTCATGTGGTGCATCTCCGGCGATGCGCCGCCGGAAGAGCGCTTCCGGCCGATTCGCAAGGGCGCGCGCTTTGTTGACTCCTTCGCGCCGCCGGATCGCCTGCCGTCGTGGCTCAGCGAGGATGAGCTCAACGTGTACGTGGAGGCATTCCGGCGCACCGGTTTCACCGGCGGGCTCAACTGGTACCGCAATGTCGACCGCAACTGGGAGCGCTCCGAGCGCCTGGCAGGCGCCCGCGTCGAGCAGCCGGCGCTGTTCGTGACCGGCTCCGAAGACCCGGCGCGCAATCCCGCCGCAATGGAGCGCCTCCCCGAGGTGGTGCCGAACCTGCTGGTCAACGAGGTGTTGCCGGGTTGCGGCCACTGGACCCAGCAAGAGAGCCCGGACGAGGTGAACCGCTTGCTGCTCGAATTCCTCCAGCGGGCCGGCATCGGGTCGCGCTGAGGCGCTAAAGGAACCCGCCCTACGCAAGACGGATCCTCTTCGCCACAATGGATGTAGCGATTGCGTGGAGGTGTCTGGATGCGGTGGGGTCGCGCAACGATTCCGAATGAGGTCTCGGGCGGCGGGCGCTTTGTCATGTCGCGGGAGGCGTTCCGCCCGGCGTATCTAGACGCGTTCGAAAGCGGGCTGCTCGACCAGAAGGTTGAGGAAGCGCTGGCGTTGCTGGAATCGTGCACCGTCTGCCCGCGGGATTGCCACGTAAACCGGCTCGAAGACGAATTTGCGGTCTGCAAGTCCGGGCGGTATGCACGCGTGTCTTCGGCCTTCCCACATTTCGGGGAAGAGGACGTGCTGCGTGGCTGGGAAGGCTCGGGCACCATCTTTTTCGCCTGGTGCAACCTGCGCTGCGTCTTCTGCCAGAACTTCGAGACGAGCCAGAAGGGCGAAGGGGAGGTCGTCACGCCGCTGGAGCTGGCGAACCTCATGCTGCGGCTGCAGGATTCCGGGTGCCACAACATCAATTTCGTCACGCCGGAACACGTCGTGCCACAGATCCTCGAAGCCCTCCCGCACGCCATCCGCCAGGGACTGCGGCTGCCCATCGTGTACAACACCAGCGCCTACGACAGCCTGGACTCCATCCGCCTGCTGGACGGCGTCGTCGACATCTACATGCCCGACTTCAAGCTCTGGGATGCTGAGCGGGCGCGGAAGTTCCTGCTTGCCCGCGACTACCCGGAGGCCGCGCGGCAGGTGGTGAAAGCGATGCACGAGCAGGTTGGCCCACTGATGGTTGATGAGCGGGGCCTGGCCCTGCGCGGCGTGCTTGTGCGCCACCTGGTCATGCCCGGCCTGCCGGACGAAACCGAGGCTATCATGCGCTTTCTGGCCGAGGAGGTTTCGGCCGACACCTACGTCAACGTGATGGCCCAATATTATCCGGCGGCCAAAGTAACGGCCG
>SLAK01000132.1 GCA_007126855.1 Dehalococcoidia bacterium
GAGGATGGCGTGGTGCTCGCCGTCGGGCTGCCAGACGCGGATGGCGCCGTTGTTGGCGGCCGCGAGCAGGTCGTAGCCGAGGGATGATTTCGTCGCGCGGCTGAACTTGAGCCCGGTGACCTTGCGGTCGCCGAACTCATTCGCCAGGTGCGTCGCAACGGGCTCGCCGATGCCCGTGGCGTCGACGGCTGTGTGCGTGACGCGCCAGAAGTGGAGCAGGGCGACGATGTCGGCGCGGACACGGTCGTGGTCGGCGCCGGAGTAGCGGCGGTTGAGGCCGTAGTGCTTGCGCCGCATTTTTGTCACTCGCTTGGTGGCCAGGCGGGCCTCTCAACTCAGCACCGTTAGCACGAGACCAGACGGCACAGTTGGCTACGATGCGAACAACTATGTTTCAGACTGTCGCCCGCGCCGCCTATGACCATCCGTGGCGTGTATTAGTCGCTGTGCTGGGGCTCAGCGTGGTGTTGCTGGTGCCATTCCGGAATTTTGCGTTTCACACTGACCTTGATGCCTTCCTCCCTTCGGACTCAGAGGCCCGGCACGCAAGCGATGTGCTTCGCGAGGAGTTCGGTTCGCAGACTGTGGAGCTCATCCTCATCTATGCGTTCTTCGTGACCGACGAGCCCGCGCTGCGGGAGATGCGCATGCTGGAGGATGCGCTGCGCGAACAGCCCGTGGTCGTGGATGTTCACGCGCTCACGTCCCTGCTCGAGGACCAGGGCGAGGCGGAACCATGGCGAGACTGGGAGATGCTCTTCCCGGCGCTCCAGGCGGCGCGGGACCTTCCCGAATGGCGAGGCTATGTTTCCTCGGACGGCACCCGTTCGCTGATGCGGGTGACGGTGGACGACGATGCCTCGAACGAGACGGTCATCGCGCAAATCGAGGACGCCGTGGCGTCGATGGAATTCCGCGAGCTCGAGCTGGAGATCAGCGGCGTCAGTCACCTTCAACAGGCCATCCAGGAGACTTCGCGGCGGGAGAACGCGCGCCTCTTCGCCTTCGCCATTGTTGCGATGGGGGCGCTGCTCTACGCGAACTTCCGGCGCCTGTTCGATAGCCTGGTATTGCTGGGCATTGGGACGCTCGCGCTGCTCTGGTCGATGGGCCTATTCCTTGCTTCTGGCCAGCCGTTCACGGTCATCTCGATCGCGGCGACGCCGCTCATCATCGGCATTGGGATCGATTACGGCCTGCACTATCTCAACCGCTATTACGAAGAACGCGCCGCCGGCGCGCAGGCCGCGGAAGCCATCGGCCGGGCGAGCGGCACGACGGGCTTCGTCATCCTGCTCACGGCGGCGACGACTGTTGTGAGCTTCAGTTCCTTCGCGGTGACCGGGTTCGAGCCGATCGAGCATTTCGGCATCCTGGCGGCGATGGGCGTGGGTTTCGCCGCGCTGATCACGATTGTGGTCCTTCCTGCTGCTTTCCGGCTGCGTGACGGCAGCCGGAAAGCGGGCAGGCCGCTGGGCGGCATCCTCGGCCACAGCGGCGTCGTGACGCTGGAAGCAGCGCGCCTGCTTCGCCGGCCCTGGCTGGTGGCCGGCGCTGTGGCGGTGAGCCTTGGAGTGGTGGCATTGAACGCCGGGAGCATCCAGACGGGGTCGCTGCCCACGCGGCTTGACAGCGAGGCGCAGCGGACGATGGACAGGGTTGTGTTCACCTTCGGCGATCACGGCGGGGCAACGGTGCTCATCCCGCTGGAAGCGGCGCGGGAAACACTTTCGGCCTTTCGATTCCTGGAAGAGCTCGAGGACACGGGAGCGCGGGTCGTGGCGCCCTGGTTTCCCCTGGACGAAGGCGGAGGGGGAAACGTGGCCCCCGAGTGGGTAAGCGAACGTTACGCGCGGGTGCAGCTGATCTACCGTCCACACCAACGAGCGGACCTGGTGCCGGCCGTCCAGGGGGTGGTGGAGGAGGCGGGCTTCGAGACGCACCTTGCGGGCCGGGATGTGGCATCGACCGAAATCCAGCAACGTGTGGGGCAGGGGTTGCAACGCTCGCTGGCGGTCACGGTCCCGACGGTGCTGGTGCTGCTTGCGCTGGGGCTGCGAAGCGTCCGGCTGGCGGTCCTGGCTGTGGGCACGCTGGGGCTGGTGATCGCGTGGAAGCTGGGGCTTATGCCGCTGGCGGACATCCGCCTGTCCGTGACCACGGCGACGACGGCGGCGCTTGTGGTGGGGCTGGGGATGGACTTCGCCATCCACATCGTCCACCGCTACCGGGAGGAGCTGGGGCGGATGCGGGATCGGTTTGACGCAATGGAGCGGACCCTGGCGACGGCCGGCCGGCCGATCTTCGGGTCCGCTCTGACGACGACGACAGCGTTCTTAATTCTGGCGACCTCGCAGGTGAATGACCTGCGGGACTACGGGTTGCTGACGGCGCTGGCGATTGTGCTCAGTTTTGTTGCCTGCCTTACTGTGCTGCCTCCGGTTCTGGTTCGCGTGTTGCAGTCCGGTCGATAACCAGGGCCACGATGGCCGCGGCCACGGCCAGGAGGAAAATGATGGCGATGAGCCACGTTGGCAGGTAGAAGCTGAAGCGGGTCTCGATGCCGACCAGGCGGACGACACGTTCAAACCCGCTGGCGCTACCGGCGATGTCGCCGCCGATGGAGTTGGCCACCATGTTGGTGAAGAAGCCGCCAACCACGAGCAGGCCACCGTAGATGCGCAAAATGGGATTTTCCCACAGGGCGGTGCCGCGGCGGACGCGCAGGTAGAGGAATATGCCCCAGATGAGCGTCATGATGATGACGATGGTGAGCTTGTTCTTCACCAGGGGGCTGTTCATGACCGCTTCCCAGGGCCAGATGAAGGCGCC
>SLAK01000084.1 GCA_007126855.1 Dehalococcoidia bacterium
CCGTGGCCGTCGTCGCTATGGCCGTGGCCGTCGTCGCTATGGCCGTGAGCGTCATCGCCGTGGTGCTGGCCCATCGTCAACACATCGGCCTGCATGTGGCTGATGGAGAAGTCGTGCTCCATGACGCCGTCGTTGACGAACTCGATTTCCACGATCTCGCCGGCGCGGACCGTGATTTCTTCCGGCTCGAAGGCGTAGTCGACCATGCGAACGGTGAGGCGCTCATCCACGTGCGCGTCCGCAAGGTAGGTCACCTCGGTTGCCTCACCGGCATCGGCGTCACCATGGCCGTTGGCAGCTTCTTCGTGGCCGTCTGCATCGTCGTGACCGTTGGCGGCTTCTTCGTGGCCGCCTGCATCGTCGTGGCCGTTGCCGCCTTCTTCGTGTGTCGGGTCTGGAACTGCGGGTTCCTCCGCGGCATCGCCGCCGCATGCCGCAGCCAGGACAAGTCCTGCCGCTGCAAGCAGCGCTATTGGCCAGCTCCACCGCCAGCGCCCAATTCTTCGGCTCTGATTCGTTCGTTCATTCATCCCGGGCATTTCCACTCCCTCCGGCTTCGTCGACGGTCCACGCCTGCCCGCTTGTTCAGTGTCTCGGGCAGCCGTGCTTCTCGTTCGCACCTCCGACGCTAGGACCAAGAGGGTCTCGCCTGTAACCGCCATCCGGCGACCAGCCGGTGCAACTTTGCGCGGAGCTTTTCGCCATCTGTCGAGTCTCGCTGCCGACTTGTGCGGTGCGCACTGCACATTGCGACAGGTGAGGGCCGGCTGAAGTGCCGTCGGTCCTAAGACCTTTGGCCGTAGCGGGCGGCGCCCGGAAAGTCCATAGTTGGGATTGATTCCGTCCGGTGTTGGCGTTTATCAGTCGATCCGCCGGGCGCCGGGAGAGGCGGAGCGTATGGCGATCCGCATTCTGCTCGCTGATGACCACGCCCTCATGCGCGAGGGCATTCGCAAGATCCTCGAAGAAGCCGACGACCTGGAGGTGGTAGGCGAGGCTGGCGATGGCCAGGAAGCGGTCAGGCTGACCAGGCAGCTACGCCCTGATGTCGTGTTGATGGACATCGCGATGCCGGAAATGAACGGGGTCGAGGCAACCCGAGAGATCAAGGAAGTCCTGCCGCGCACCGCAATACTCGCGCTCTCGGCCTACGACGACGACGCCTACGTGTTTGCCCTCCTCGAGGCCGGCGCCGCCGGCTACCTGTTAAAGGGCGCCCTTTCCCGGCAACTTGTCGCAGCGATCCAATCCGTGCACCAGGGGGAATCGGTGCTGGCACCCTCGGTCACACGCAAGCTCTTCGCCCACACGAGCAACCACAACCAGAACGAGCGTCCACACACGCTGAGCGAACGCGAACTCGAGGTCCTGCGTCTTGCGGGCCGGGGCCTCTCGACCCGGGCCATTGCCCTTGCACTCGACATCAGTCCTCGCACCGTGCAATTCCACCTGACGCAGATCTTCACCAAACTCAACGTGGGGTCGCGGACAGAGGCTGTCGTGTCGGCGTTGCGGCACGGCTGGCTGGACCTGGCTGAACTGGATGCAGTGGAATGAAGACCTCCCAGATTTCTTCGGCCCCGGCGTTGCGGACGGGATTCACGTTCGCCCTCGCGCGTCTTCGCAGCCGCGTGTTCTGGCAGGTGCAGGCCATGGTCCTTACCTTGTCCGGCGCCCATTACCTGCTGGAATACCTGGAGTTTGCGTATTTCGCGCCCGAATTGGCCCATGTGCACCATGTGCCGGTGATGCTGTATGTGGTCCCGATCATCTATGCAGGGATGAGGTACGGCTGGGAAGGTGGGCTGCTCACCGGCCTGTGGTGTGCCGTCCTCACGCTCCCGAACGTCCTGCTCTGGCACCGGCAGGGTTTCGAATGGGCCGTGGAAGGCATCAACGTTGCCGTTGCCCTGGGCGTAGGGGTTGTGGTCGCTATGCTTGTCGAGCACCAGCGCGCAGAGCGACGCCGGGCAGAAAAGCTGGCGAGACAGCTCCTGCAGGCGCATGAAGAGGAGCGGCGGCGTATCGCCCGAGACCTCCACGATGGGCCCGTGCAGGAGCTGCTCTTTCTTGTCGACGACCTGGAAGGGGTGTTGCAGCGGCCGGAGCTGGACCGCGATTGTGTCGAGGTTGTCACCAATGCTCGTTCGATCGTGGAATCTGCCCTGGGCGATATTCGGACCTTCAGCCGCGATCTCCGGCCGTCGGTGCTGGATGACCTTGGGCTGGTCCCCGCGCTGCAGTGGTTGACACGCTCTGTCAGCGAACGCGGGGCGTTAGGCGTGCACCTGCAAGTGGATGGTCGGCCGGCCCGCCTGCCGCCGGAGGAAGAGCTGGCGCTCTTTCGCATCGCCCAGGAGGCATTGCACAACGTGGAGCGGCATGGCGGTGCGACCCATGCCTCGGTCGAACTCGTCTTCGCCGAGGGCGGCGGCTGGCGAATGGCGATCCGGGACGATGGGCGCGGCTTCGACTCGCGGATCACGGTTGGCGACCTGGTCGCCAGGGGGCACCTGGGCCTGCACGGGATGTATGAGCGGGCCGAACTCGTTGGCGCGCGGCTTCACATCCGCACTTCTCCCGGACGGGGGACGACCATCGAGGTTGTTTCCGAACAGGGGAAGAGCGCCGCTGCAAACAAGCAGCGGGCTTCCTCGTTGCCCGCACCAGATGGCTACCGGAAGTAGCTCTCGCTGACTGCCGGCGATGCGCTGCGGCGGCTCATGCCATCTGCCCCAGGCCTGGAGCGACACACCGCGCACCGTGGACGCCGCCGGCCAGCTGACGCCGGAAAAACGGGCGCCGTGGCTTCCAAGGATGTCACCGA
>SLAK01000200.1 GCA_007126855.1 Dehalococcoidia bacterium
ACTGTTGCCGCCCGCACTGCTTCCTGGTTGGGTTCGCGCAGGGGCTCGTCCGTCTCCTCGAAGGGCACGATGCTGTCCGCCCCGGGCGGCATCGAAGCACCGGTCATGATTCGCACCGCCTCGCCCCGCTGAACCGGCGTGTCGAGCACATAGCCCGCCGCCAGGTCCGCGACCACCTTCAACTCGATCGGGTTCGCCTCCGTCGCGCCGGCGGTGTCTTGAGCGTGGACGGCATAGCCGTCCATCGCCGTGTTGTCGCGCGGCGGGATGTCGAACGGCGCCCGGATGTCTTCCGTCAGCACCTGGCCCAGCGCCTCCAGCGGCGCCTTCCGCTCCACATCAAGACGGTCGAAAAACGCGAGAATCCGCTCCCGCGCTTCTTCCACAGGGATCATCGAAGAAACAGGCAGGGTCATAGCCGCATCTTATCCCAGATCGCTGCAGGGTCTCGACTGTCTGCGCAGACGCCCCTCGATTGATGGATTCGCGACAATTGCTGTCGCATTGCCCGATTTATTCACGCACAAAGCTAAAGTTCCGCTCGACAATGGTCGTCATCCTGTGTGGGGGGGTGGAAAGATGAACGCCAACGACACAAGGCCTGCCCGACCTCGCCCTGTGACGGCAGCTCTGTCCCGGCGCCTGCTCTCCGTGGCAGCGTCGCTGCTGCTCGTTATCGCCTTGATAGCTGCCTGCTCAGATTCCGAAGACGACGCGCCGCCTCCGCCCGACAACGGCGGCGACGATGTCGCGACCCCCGTCGACGACGAGGAACCAACTCCGGTACCCACTCCGACCATCGACCCGGATACAGAAAACGACCTGGCGCAGGCCCTCCTCCTCACCGTTGGCGACTTCCCCTCCGGCTGGACCGAAGAGCCTAACAACGGCAGCGAGTCCGACTCCGAGCTCGATGAGTATTGCCCGGAGCTCGCAGGCCCCACTCTGGGTCGTACAGGGGTCGCCGAGACCGGCACGTTCTCCGGCACCGGTTTTGGGGAGGCGTCCCAGGAACTGGCACTCTTCGTCGATGAGCGGGCGGCGACAGCCGCCATCGATGATATCGGGGACCTGGCCGAATGCCTGGCCGTTATGATCAACGCGGGGGAGATTGACGATCTCGAAGTCCGAGCCTTCGATGCCTCGGTCTCACCCGTATCGTTCGTGCAGGTCGGGACCCGCGCCGAGGCGTACCGGATCAGCCTCCACATCGAAACACGCGATGGCGAGTCGGCCGACATGTATTTCGACATCGTGGGAGCCTCCACAGGCCGCGTGGCGTTCTCGCTTCTTGCATGGGACATCTTCTCGCCCTTCCCAACGCACACCCTCGAAGACCTGGCAACTCGGGCCGCTGACAAGATCGAAGCGGCAAACATCCCGCCGTTCGGCGAGGAATTCGACCTTCCCACACCCACACCGACGCTCGAACCCATTGGCGTCTCCCGTTCTTCCCCAGCGCCGATCGGTACCACCGTGGTCGTCGGGAACTGGGAGATCGTCGTCGAATCTGTAACCCCGGATGCCACCAGCGAAGTGCTGGCGGCCAACCAGTTCAACGATCCACCCCAGGATGGTCACCAATTCTTCATAGCGACAATTTCCGCGACCTACTTTGGCGGCGAAGAAGAATCATCTTCGTTCTCGTTCGATGTTTCGCTCCAGGCGCTTGGTTCGAGCGCTGTCGCATACCGCGAGCACGAACACCGCTGCGGCGTCATTCCAGATGAGCTCGACGCGTATCGGGAAGTCTTCGAAGGCGGCACTGTCTCCGGGAACATCTGCTGGCAGATTGAGAGTGGTGACGCGTCAGAGCTGGTGATGTTCGCGGAGGAAATGTTCAGCTTTGACAACGGCCGCTGGTGGTTTGCGCTTTACGAATAACCGCACCGCCATACGATGTACCGTCCCCGCCCTTGCCCGCCGCGGTACAATAGAACTGTCCAGCGGGCCGGGCGGCCGCTCCCTTTCGGGGAGAGGAAAGTCCGGACTCCATCGGGCAGGGTGCCAGGTAACGCCTGGGCGGCGTAAGCCGACGGAAAGTGCCACAGAAACATACCGCCCGCTTCACGCGGGTAAGGGTGAAATGGTGCGGTAAGAGCGCACCGGCGCCGTGGCAACACGGCGGCCGGGCAAACCCCACCCGGAGCAAGGCCAAATAGGGGAGGAGAGCGCCCGACTCGCCTGTACTCCCGGGTTGGCCGCTAGAGCACGGCAGCGATGCCGCGCCCAGAGAAATGGTCGCCACCTCGCGCCTTAGCGAGGGACAGAATCCGGCTTACAGGCCCGCTGGACCGCGGACCCCGCCCTTCCATTTCCGTCACATCGCTCGCTACCATCGAGTTATCCCTATCCCTTCTGGAGTCCCTCCCATGACTGCTGGTTCCGCCGTGCGCGATGTGACCGACGACACCTTCGAAAACGAAGTCATCCAACGCTCACATCAAACCCCCGTCGTCGTCGATTTCTGGGCGCCCTGGTGCGGCCCCTGCCGCATGCTCAGCCCAACCATCGAAAAAGTCGCCGAAGCCTTCGCCGGCGAAGTCGAAGCCGTCAAGATTAACACCGACGAAAACCCCCGCACCGCCATGCAGTTCGGCATCCAGAGCATCCCCGCCGTCAAAGCCTTCAAAAATGGCGAGGTGGTGCGCGAATTCCTCGGCGCTCAGCCCGAAGCCGAAGTCCGCTCCTTCTTCCAGTCCCTGGCCCCAACCGAGGCCGACCGCGTCACCGCTGCCGCGCAGGAAATTGCGCGCAACCCCGACCCTGCTGCCCGCGAAACTGCGTACCGTGAGCTGCTTCAGCGTGTCCCCGGCAACGC
>SLAK01000202.1 GCA_007126855.1 Dehalococcoidia bacterium
AGTAGGTTTGCAGGGTGCTGTCGCGGAACTCGCCGCCGGAGTCGCCCAGCCCCATGAAGTCGAAGCGCAGGGTGGCGATGCCTTCCTCCGCCAGCGCGCGCGCCAGCCGCACGGTGGCCGGGAATTCCTTGGAGCAGGCGAAGCAGTGGGCGATGCAGGCCTGTCCGCGGGCGGGGCCGTCCTCCGGCTCTGCCAGGACCCCGCTCAGCTGGATGCCGCGTGGTGTGGCGATGGTCAGGGAGGTATTGCGAACAGCCATGAAAGCGTACTCCGCGATCGGACAGGTAGAGGGATGAGGGCCGGCCGGTGGCGCGGCAACGCGTGCTTCCGGGCGGGTGGTCTGCGATGATAGGCGAGGAACGGTTCGCCGTGGGGGCGCAGATGGAAACCGAAAGTCAGATTCGCGCGCAGCTCACCGAGCTCGAGGCCGAACACCGGGCGCTGGATTCCGCGATCGCCGCCATGCATGCGCAGCCGGCACCGGACGCCTTTTCCGTCCAGCGGCTGAAGAAGCGCAAGTTGCAGCTGAAGGACGCGATCGCGCGTCTGCGCAGCCGGATGATCCCGGATCTGAACGCCTGACGGGCCAGTCCCGGAGGCCGCAAAGAAAAACGGCGCCCGCAGGCGCCGTTTTCCATATCCACGTTCGGATGAACGTGCGGGTCAGCCCCAGATGTCGTTGGTGATTCCGGCATACCACGCGCGGGTGTAGCGGGCCTCCTGGGCGCGGAAGCGTTCGGAGGCACCCATCGGGCTCACGCCGCCGGCACCCTCGACGCCGGTCATGGCGCCGTCCTTGTAGCGGTAGACGGCCGCCACGCTGACCGCGTGGTCCGGGGTTACCAGGCTGTAGCAGGTGTTCACCGAGGACGGGGTCACCGGATCGCGACCGGAGAGCTCCTGGATGATCGCGGTGGCCACGATCTTGCCCTGAGTGTTGGCGGAGTGGCCGGACTTTGGCATCGCGCCGGCGATGCTGGCATCGCCGAGGACGTATATGTTGTCGTCCATCTCCGACTTGAACGAGCTCTGGTGCACCGGCACCCAGCCGTTGTTGTTGGTCAGACCGGCGTCATGCGCGATGCGACCGGCACGCTGGGCGGGGATGAAGTTCAGCACATCCGCCTTGACGCGCTCGAAGCCGGCCTCGGTGACCACGGTCATCTCGTTGACGTCGACCTCCTCGGCCAGGCCGCCGTCGGAGGCCGGGCGCCATTCGATCATGTCGCCGTAGTGCTGCGCCCAGCCTTCCTCGAACAGGCCCTGCTTGGAGAACCCGTCCTTGGTGTCGAGGATGATGATCTTCGAGCGCGGCTTTTCCTGCTTGAAGTAGTGCGCGATCAGCGACACCCGCTCGTAGGGCCCGGGCGGGCAGCGGAACGGGTTCGGCGGGGCGACCATCACGAACACGCCGCCGTTGGGCATGGCTTCCAGCTGGGAGCGCAGGATGCGGGTCTGCTCGCCGGCCTTCCAGGCATGCGGGATGCGCTCGGCGTCCGCTTCGGTGATACCGGGCACGGCGTCGTAGCGGAAGTCGATGCCCGGGGACATCACCAGCTTGTCGTAGCTGACGTTATCGCCACCTTCGAGCCTCACGCGGCGGGCGTCGGCGTCGACACCGACGACCTTGTCCTGCACCACGTTGATGCCCCAGTTTTCGCGCAGGCTGTCGTAGGTCTGAGCGATGAAGTCCATGTCGACCATGCCGCCCAGTACCCAGTTACTGCCGTAGCAGGTGTGATAGGTGGCGTTCGGCTCGATCAGCGTGACGTTGACGTCCGGCCCGAACTTCTTGAGGTACTTGGCCGTGGTGGCACCGCCGGAGCCGCCGCCCACGACCACCACGTGGGCCTTTTCGAGCGGGCGTACACCGTTGGTCGGCGCGCAGCCGATACCGGTGGCGGCCGCCGCGCCGCTGATGCCGGCGACCTTGAGGAATTTGCGTCGGGAAAAATCGTGCATTGGTGTAGTCCCCCCTGGAATCAGTTGCCGAAGTAGGCCGCCATGGCCTCGATTTCTTCGTCGGTGTAGCCGGTGGCGTGACGGTCCATCACCGTGGCGGCGCGGTCACCGTCGCGGAACGCCCTGAGCTGGCTGGCGATCAGTTCGGGGGGGTAGGGGGACAGGTCGGGCACACCGTGCTCCGCGGCGGCGGCGTTGTGGCAGGCCTGGCAGGTGATCGCCATCAGTTCGCCACGGGTGATTTCATCGCCGGCGACGGCCTGGGAAGCCGAGCCGATCATCGCGAGCGAGGCTGCAAGCCCGGCTGCGTAGATGCGCGCATTTCTCATGTACGGACTCCTCCGCTGGTTTATTGGCTGGAACGGTCGCGACAGTTGTGCCGTACTGCCTTCGTCCTTGAGCCCGGTGTGCAAGCCCGGGGTGCGATCTGCGTGGCCGGGTGCGAATCCGGCCCGGATGCCTGAACGTGTGTGGTTTCACGTGGCATAGTGCGCGGTATAGCACACAATCCCGTGATTGGCTACACATTTGCCATGGTTTTTCCCGCGTATCCGCCCGTCCGCGGGGCCCGTACGCGAGCGGCACGTGTCTCAGTGTGTCGTGCTGCGTTCCTGGGCGAGCACCCAGGGGGCGGCGACGATCGCGGTGAACACGGGTTCGTTCTCGGCCCAGCGACGGGCGTCGTCGTCCGAGGCGCGTGCGACCTGGCCACTGGCGAGCCATTCGCTCACCTCATTGGTGGCGTCGTCGCGGAATGCCCCCGCCACCTCGATCAGGTCCAGCTCCGGGGCGACGCGGATTACCACGCCGCGGGCGAAATGCGGCATCAGTTCGCGCCACGGCAGGGGGCCGGCCTG
>SLAK01000088.1 GCA_007126855.1 Dehalococcoidia bacterium
AAATCCGCCGTCATCTCCGCCACCAAGCACCTCGCCCTCGAATTCGCCGCCGACAACGTGCTCGTGAACAGCATCGCCCCGGGCTCCATCCTTTTCGAAGGCGGCGGCTGGGACCGCTTCGTCAAGAACAGCCCCGAAGAGCAGGTCGAAGCCTTCATCCAGCACAACCTGCCCATGGGCAAATTCGGCTGGCCCGAAGCCGTCGGCGACCTCGTCGCCTTCCTCGCCTCCGAGCGCGCCAGCCTCATCACCGGCGCCTGCATCAACATCGACGGCGGCCAGACCAAGAGCCTCATCTAACCCGCCCCGAGAACGCAACCACAAGAAAGCGCCCGGCCAGTCGTGCCGGGCGGTCACATCTCTGCCTGCACGTAAACAGTACCTGGTGGGCCCGCAGGGACTCGAACCCTGGACCAATGGATTAAAATCCCGCCCAGGCTCTACCTCCCCGTGCCGCCCACATCCGTTACGTCCACTCTGAATACGAATCCTCGCCGCCAATTGACGGCCAATCCGCCGAATGCCGCGAAGTTGCCAACATTCCGGCGGCAAAATGTCGGCAGACTCCGCGTCCTAACCGCCTTAACAATCCCCCACCGTCCCTGGTGTTCACTGTCAGCGACCAGGCGGAGCAGGAGCTGAACAAGTGCTCCCTCGCCAACCTCTACAACCAGCGCCCCACCTGGCTCGCCAACCTCCACCGCGACCTCGACGCCGCCGAACTCCGCCCCGCCATCATCGCCATCGCCTACGCCGCCGCAGCCTGCGCCGCCCTCGGCACCGCCGTCTTCACCGCCTACTCCCTCCGCATCCTCCGCAAATGGAAACAACACGACGACTGAGACGAAGGGGCCACGCCAACCACCCGGCCACTAGGGATTCGAACTCCCAGGCTCACGGCTGGTAGTCGATCACCACGACAACGCCCGCCACGATGTCCTCCAGCAGGTCAGGCTTAAGGATGCCGCGGCGTTCGAGAAACCGGTTCAGCGACACCGCCCGGACCTGCGCGAAGTCGGCAGCCGAGTCATGGTCCAGGCCGTTCGTCCTCGCGCGTGGGATGCGGACCTTGGTGCCGTGCCCGGCGAACCGCGGCTGTCAGCGAGTAATCGGCACAACCACGCGGGTGTCGAGCATATCGAAGGCCGGGGAGCTGATGACGACCACCGGACGCGTCTTGTCGAGTTCGCCGGCCTGGGCCGGCTCCAGGTCAACCTCCCAGATTTCGCCACGCACCGGATCGCCCATCAGGCGTCGAGTCTCCTCAGCTCCGCAGCGTCGGTAGCATCCCAGGCGTCAGCGTCCTCGGAGACCATTTCCGTCGCAGCCAGGACACGGCGGCGTTCTGCAGGCGTCATACGGGCAAGTTCACGGATGGATGGCCGCTCGCCATACCACGCTGACGCTGCCGGCCCGGCGCCGTGCGCAAGAAGGTCACGGAGCTCCCGGGCGCTCATGAGCTCTTCGGCGAACGCCCGCAACGCGAGAGCGTCGAGAAGCATAGGCTGTTCTTCGAACGGGCACTCGACCCCCTCGTCGCGATGCCGCCCGCTCTTGCGAAACTCGATGTTCAGGCTCTGGTATGCCGACTCACGGATGATCCCCAGGTCGTGGGCCCGCCGGACCGCCGCCTGCATGCTGATGCCCCACTGGCGCTTAATCAGGGCAAGCTCCTCCAGCTCGATGCGGCGGCGCCGTTCGCCCAGCACGTGTTTCACCTCGTCGCCGGGCGCCAGCAGGGCGCCTGCAAAGCGATTGGCGAGGTCCTCCTGCTCCCGGCCGCTGCACGAATCGCAACCCAGCACCAGGTGCCCAAGCTCGTGCGCAAGGCTAAATCGCAGCCGGTCCACCGGGGCGTCACCGGCGATGGCGATGACTGGCAGGCCTTCCGCGGTGAAGCCGGAGATACCGTCGAAGTCGGCGACACCATGAATCGTGACGATGATGCCGCCCCGCGATTCGACGACCTCGACGAGGCTGGCAATCGGGTCGGTGCCGAGCCGCCAGTGCTCGCGAAGTTCGGCTGCCGCGTCTTCGGCCTTTGCCGGGGTGTTGGCCTCGTGCCGCGGCAGCTCGTCGCCGTCGGCCAGATTGAACAGGCTACGAAGACGGACTTCAGCCTCGGTCCGGAGCGTTACCTGCGCCTCGACCATTGTCTGGTCGGTCTTCGAGAGGCGCGCGTGCTTCCGGTAACCGGCCCAGGCGATCGTCGTGGCCGGTTCGGAAAGTAGCCACGAGGGCTTCACCCCCAGGGCGGACGCAAGTGCGAGCAGAACCGGCGGCGACGGGCGGGCCTTGCCCCGCTCAAACTTCGACAGCGCCTGCTTGGTGATCGGCCGGGCAAGAGACTCCACGACCTCATCCTGGGTCAGACCAGCGGCGAGCCGTGCCTGGCGCAGCCGCGCGGGAAGCGTTGAGCTATGGTTGACAGATGTACCGGGATTACGTTGCTGGTCAACCATCGGAATGCCAGTCTCCTGTACGCCTGCCAATCCGTCAACAAGCCGTCTCTCGGCGCGCCTCCCACCCCCGCGAGGACAACAACCCAACGAGCGGGACACCACGCCCTACACCTGCTCACGATCCCACCCACGGGCCATTTCGTCCCCAACGGCCAAGAAAGCTAACAGCCAGCAGCTAAAAGCTAAATACTGCTCCTGAAAGGAGCGCGTTCTCGACGCCGCCGAACTCCGCCCCGCCATCATCGCCATCGTCTACGCCGCCGCTGCATGCGCCGCCCTGGGCACCGCCGTCTTCACCGCCTACTCCCTCCGCATCCTCCGCAAATGGAAGCAACACGACGACTGAGCCGA
>SLAK01000107.1 GCA_007126855.1 Dehalococcoidia bacterium
ACGCCGCAGGACAACCCTGATGGCTACCGCGAGGGCTCAGCGCTCACCCATGCGGCCGGCCTGCAGGGACGACTGATGCTGGTCCACGGCGGCGTCGACGAAAATGTGCACTTCCGCCACACGGCGCGGCTCGTGGTCGCGCTCACCGAAGCGCAGAAGGACTTCGACCTCCTGCTCTTCCCCGAGGAGCGCCACATGCCGCGGGACAAGAACGGACTACGCTACCAGGAGCGCCGACTTGCCGAATACTTCCAAACCCACCTGTGAGACGCTCCGCGCGATGCTACCCTGAGCTATGGACACCGATCTTGAGCACATGTCGCGCGACGAGCTGATCGCCGAGGTCAGCAAGCTCCGCCAGGGCATTCGGGAACACCGGGATAGCACCGGTCACGAGCTCTGCTGGCACCATCCAGCGCTCTGGGCGCTCCTCCCGGAGGAATCAGGTCCCATGCCCACTGTGCCCGACTGGCCTGAATTCCTGCGGGGCTGCATCCGGTATCGGCAGTCGCTTGACCAGCAGGCCGCTGACGCGCCGCGCAGCCACGAGCCGTACAGTCCGTAGCGCGTGCACCAGGAGCGCCGCACAATGCCGAGTACTTCCAAACCCATCGCTGACTCGCCGCTCGCTGCCATCCCCGGCACGCCGCTCGTAGACGCCGGCCCGGTTTCGCGGGCCTTCCGCGAAGCAGGCTTTGGGACGCTCAGAGAGGCGTTCGGCCACGTCTGGCGCCTGCCCTATGGCCGCAACGCCAACCCCGCAGACCCGCTCGCGCCCCTGGAGGAAGGGCGCGCGACTTGCAGCACGAAGCATGCGCTCCTCGCCCGGCTGGCGGCCGAGCAGGAATTCGACGTCGAGCTACGCACCGGCGTCTACCTTATGCGCGAGGCGAACACGCCCGGGGTTGGCGCGGTCCTTGGCCAGCACGAGCTGGACGCCATCCCCGAGGCTCACTGCTACCTGGTCAAGGATGCGAAGCGGCTCGACTTCACGCGCTATGAAGCGGTTGGCGAAGAGCCGATCGACGGCTTCCTCCACGAAGAGGCGATCGGTCCAGAGCAGGTGGGCGAGTACAAGCGGGGAGTGCACCAGGCCTTCCTTGCGCGCTGGGCCGCGCAGCCCGCAGCCCGCGGGCTTTCGGCAGAAGCGCTGTGGGAGATACGCGAAGCCTGCATCGCCGCCCTGGCCGAATGAAACACGGTCGCGGTCGCCGTAGTATGCTCGTTGCCCAACCCAACTGACCGAGGTCGCCGCTATGGATTACCCGCGCGCAGAGCTCCTGGTCGAGCCCGAATGGCTCGCCGAACACCAGGACGACCCGAACGTCCGCATCATCGACTGCGCCACACTCGAAGCCTACCGCCGCGCCCATATCCCCGGCGCCGTCCACCTCCCGGTGCACTACTACATCAAAGAGCCCGGACCGCCCGGCTCCGACCATGGCACCTTCGTCATGCCGCCTGACCAGTTCGAAGACCTGATGGGCAAGCTCGGCGTCTCGAACGACACGCTGGTCGTGCCCTACGACGACAACAACGCGCTCGTCGCCGCGCGGCTCTGGTGGGTGCTGAAATACTACGGCCACACCAACGCGAAAGTGCTCAACGGCGGCTGGCACCGCTGGCTCACTGAGAACCGCCCGGTGACCTTCCACGCCACCCGGCCGCAGCCCACGACCTTCAAGGCCACGCCGAACCCGGACATCATCGTCTCGGCCGAAGATCTGATGCAGCAGTACCAGGATCCCGGATGCCAGGTGTTGGACGCGCGCACCGACGCCGAGTGGGAAGGCAAGAACGACCGCGGCAACAAGCGCGTCGGCCGCGTGCCCGGCGCGAAGCACCTCGAATGGCTGAACTTCGTATCGAAGGACGATACCCGCCGCTTCCTGCCCGAGGACGAGCTACGCAAGCTGATCGAGCAGGCCGGCTTCAGCCCGGACAAGACCACGATCACCTACTGCCAGGGCGGTATCCGCGCGGCGCATGCGGCGTTCGTGCTCGAATTGCTCGGCTGGGACAACGTGCGCGTCTACGACGGCTCGATGCGCGACTGGGCCAACCGCGACGATACGCCGCTCACGCTGGAGGGCTGAGCGCTGGACCCTCGTGAACTGGTGATGTCTTAGCCCCTGGCGTCGTCCCAGGTGTTGGCCGCTTCTGCGGCGGCCTCTGCTTCCTCCAGGATGGCTGGAGGCGCCGCCTGCTTGTCTGGCTGGTCGGCCAGCAGGGCCGCTTCGATGGTGAAACCCAGGTCGGCCGTCTCGCACAGCGAGCCGCAGTAGGTCATTTTCAGCGACGAGCTGGGCGACCGCCGCCAGTCGTAGCGGCTGCCGCACCGCGCACAAATACGGATATGAACTTCCCGCGTATCGGCATCGTTCCGGCCTGCGACGCTGTTCATCCTCGCTCCTCCTGGGTGGCCCTCATCTGTCAGTACGCTCGCCAGACACTGGCGGTTGTGTTGTAGGTCCTATATCGATGCTTGGCGCATGGAGGGCGAACTGTCAACGGAAGGTCAGGCTGCGAGCAGCTCCCGCCAGGCCGGGCGGACGACATGGAAGTTGGTGAGCAGCGCTTCGATGGTGAAACCCAGGTCTGCCCGCTCGCAGAGCGAGCCGCAGTAGGTCATCTTGAGCGAGGAACTCGGCGAGCGGCGCCAGTCATAGCGCATCGCGCAGCGCTTGCAGATGCAGATGTTGGTCGAATCCATGGCGCCCTCCTGTTGCGTGGCCATGCTCCCGAAGCGGGCGTGGTGATCATCGGCGTTCTGTGAATAAGGCCGTATAGGGTGATTTCCCCATTGGCCGGGACAAGTTCGATGGTTCGAGCGGCTCGAAATGGGTTGCCGTGACCCGGCTATGCTGACAGAATCCCCACCCAGCAATACGGAAGAGTTGCCGCCGGGGGTTTGGCATGGGATTCAAAGTTGACACGGGCATGTATGCCGGAAAGCTGGAGGAGGCGGCCGATGTCGCCCGCCGCGCCGAGGAGATGGGCTATTCAGGCATCAGCACGGCAGAGACGGCGCACGATAGCTTCCTGCCGCTCGTAATCGCTGCGGAACATACGGAGCGGATCCAGATCGGCACCTCGGTGGCCATCGCCTTTCCCCGCAGCCCGATGGTGACGGCGATGATCTCGTGGGACCTGCAGCGCTTCAGCAAGGGCCGCTTCATCCTGGGTATGGGCACCCAGGTGAAGGGGCACAACCAGCGCCGCTTCAGCGTGCCCTGGTCACCCCCGGCGCCGCGCATCAAGGAATATGTCGAATCCCTGCGCGCCATCTGGAACAGCTTCCAGACGGGCGAGCCGCTGAACTACGTTGGTGAGCATTATTCCTTCACGCTCATGACGCCGAACTTCAATCCCGGCCCCATCGAGCATCCCCACGTCCCGGTCCACATCGCGGCGGTGAACGAGCGTAACGCCTATGTTGCCGGGCGTGTCTGTGACGGTATCAAGCTTCACGGATTCAACACCATGAAGTACACGCGCGATGTGCTGCTCCCCCAGGTCGAAAAAGGCCTGGCCGAAAGCGGCCGTACACGTGACCAGTTCGAAATCTGCGGCGGCGGCTTCCTGGCCACGGGCAAGACCTGGGACGACTGTGAGCGCGCCCTCCAGGATGTGAAGCGGCAGATCAGCTTCTATGGTTCCACACGTACCTATCAACGAGTCTTCGACCATCACGGCTGGGGAGACACCACCGCACGCCTGCATGAGATGAGCCTGCAGGGCAAGTGGGAGGAAATGCCCGGGGTGATCCCCGACGATATGGTCGAGGAGTTCGCCGTGGTGGCCCCCTACGACAAGGTTGTGGACGCGCTGAAAGAGCGCTACGGCGGCGTTTGCGACCGGATCGGCTTCGGCGCGCCTATCCGGTCGCCGGATGACGCCGACGCCGCGAAGGCCATCATCAAGCAGCTTCAGACTGCCTGACCGGTGCGCATCACCCGCCAAGGAGTAACCCGATGACATCGTCTCAACGTGAAGCTGCCGCCACGGCGCTATTCCGCACGAGTGCCCTGCTCGACCCCATTCGCCTGCACATCTGGGATCGCGAGGGGCTGACCGTTACCCAGCTCCGCCTGCTCGGCTTTCTCTATGAGCAGGAGGGCCGGAGCAATGCTGAGCTCGCCGAGTTGCTGTATGTGACGCGGCCATCGGTGTCGGCGCTGCTCGAACGCCTGGAGCGCGGCGGCTACATCCGGCGCGAGGTCTCGCCAGAGGACCGCCGCGGCATCCGCATCTGGCTCGAAGAGCGCGGGCGCCAGACCTTCACCAGCCTGCGCGGCGAACTCCGGGAGTATGCCATCGGCCTGCTCGACCACCTGGACGACAAAGAAGTCGAGGAAGTGACTGCGGCTTTGAACAAGCTCATTGCCTCCGGCCGCGCCAAACGGCATGAGGCGTTGAAGCAAGCCGAAGCGGAGAACGCGACCGCGGATAGATAACGGCGAACCGCTCGTATGAGCTGCACTTTGTTGCACCGCGGCCCTGCGGCGCCGCAGGGAGAATGCCGAACTTCGAAGTATGAAGGCCCGCCTGTTCCTGGTGGCGCTGGCGTGCGCTGCTGTGGTGTCCACCCTGCCCGGCCGCGCTGCGCTTGCAGATGACGGGTTCGATATCGCCCGCGACTTCCACATCGCCTCCGAAACCTACTACCAAGTGGACGTCGATAGGCCGGAGCTGGACGTCCGCCTGGAGGCAACGGTCCAGGCCGCTGGCCGCGGCGACCTGGAAACCATCTACCTCTGGGCAATGCCGGGCGCGACGGGCATCAACGTGTCCCGGGACGGCGTCCCGCTGGAGTTCGAGCAGGCTGCCGCCGAGGGGGACATGCCTTCCATCGTCGAAGTAACACTCGACCAGCCACTGCGCGGCCGCCTGGTCGCGGATATCGTGATGACCTACACCGTTGGCGCGCACGAGAGCGAGATCAGCACGATACGCCCGGGCGTTGTCGAGACGATGTTCGTCAGCCAGGGGCCCGGGTCCTTTGTCCTGATCGATCTGCCGATAGAAGGCGACAACGCCGTCGACCCCGGCTGCGTGATGGCGGCCGACCAGCCGGCAGCCGTCACCTCGGCCGGTTATGAACGCTGGGTTTGCGGCGAGGTGGTGACAGCCGCGGTATTCACGACCGACGCGAGTGTGCAGGAGCGTTGCGCCCGCATGGACGACCGTTGCCGCCAGCGCACGCACCCGCTTCCCCTGGCTGCCTCCGCCCAGTCGGTCACCGACGCCAGCCTCATCACGCATCTCCGGGGCACGGTGGAACTTTCCGAAAGGAGCGTGCCGCTGACGCTGCGCTACTTCTCCTTCGACCGCGAATGGGCGGAGCGCCAGTTCGAGGTTGCACAACGCGCATTGCCGCTGCTGGAAGAGGTCTTTGGCTTTCCCTACCCGCACGAAGAGGTTGTCCTGCGCCAGTCGAACTTTGTCCTTTTCGCCGGGTTTGGCGGTATCGCCTTCACCGAGCAGGGCGAGATGTTGATCGCCGCCATGGATCACGGCGCCGAACACATCACCATCCACGAGCTCGCCCACCAGTGGGCCGGCCCGGTTTACCTGGAGGGCCCCTGGCTGTGGGAAGGCCTGGCGGAGTACGCAACGCACCGCGTCGGTGAGCAGCTGGGCGTCGAAGAATTGCACCTGGAGTGGGAGAGCAAACCGTACGACGACCCATTGGCTACCTGGTTCAGCGGCTCGGAAGTCACCGACCGGGAATACTGGTATGGCAAGTCCGGCGCATTCTGGGAAGTGTATGCCGATGCCGTGGGCGGCCATGAGGCGATGACCTCCGTCCTGGGGCGGATGAACGAGGACCTGGCGGCTCTACCCTTCGACGGCCGCTGGTTCATGGATGCCGGTGAGGAGGTCTCGGGGACGAACCTTGACGAGCTGTTTCTCGACTGGGTTTGGCGACCCGTCACAGCGCAACCGATACTGGCCGAGCGCCGGGCGGCCCACAATCTCGTGGACGAGCTGCGTGCAGAGGCCGCCGCGCACGGGTTCACCGGCGTCCCCCTCGACATTGTGAACAGCCTGCGGGAGTGGAGCTTTGGCGCGATAGAGAACCAGGTCGACCGTGCCCGCGACCTCCTCGCGGACCATGTGGCACTGGTCCACCAGATCGAGGCCGCCGGGCTCAAGCCGCCGGGCACCATCATCGAAGCGTGGCCCATGACCACGACGGCCGGCATCGCGGGCCTCATCGCCGAACAGCGCCAGGCGGTCAACGCACTCGTCGAAACCGGCGAACGCCTGGCCGGGGCAGACCCCGACAGCCCTGCCCACGGCCTCTACCGGGACGCCCGCATCGCATACAACGCGGGCGACGTCGCCGAGGCGCATCGCCTGGCCAATGCCGCCGCCGAAACGGCGTACACCGCGACCGCCAGCGAGCGCATGCTGATGATCGCCGCAGCGGAGCAGGAACGCTTTAGCGACAGCTTCTTCGAACGTATCGGGCTCATCGGCCATGCGCCGGACGAGCGGCTGGACCAGGCGCGGCAGGCCTTCCGGGCGGGCGAGCACGCCGAGGCGCTTCGGCTGGCACGGTCGGCATTCGATTCGTGGAATGGGGCGCAGTCCCGCGGATTGCAGCGCCTGGCGGCGCTGGCCGCCATCATGTCCGGCCTGGCCTTTGGCGCATGGTGGCTGCTTACCCGGCTCGACCGTGCTCCCGAAGAAGTACAAAAGGCGCAGGAAGGCCACTACCTGGAGCATGATCCCAACAAGCCGCGCCGGCGTTCCTGGCGCGACTACGAGAACACCCCCTGAGGACTATCCCTGGATCGCGCTCAGGGCCAGCCGCCCCCCGACAACGAGCAGGCTCGCCGCCAGCACCCGCGTGATCATCGTGCCCCCCAGGCGCCTGGAGAGCCATGCACCGGCCTGGGCGCCGGGGATAACGCCGAGCGCGAGCAATCCTGCTTCGCCCAGGGCAACGCCCCAGGTGAGCGTCCCGGTGGCGACGTGCACAAGCGAGGCTTCCGCGGTCATGAACGCCAGGGTGAACTGCGATGTGGCGACGGCGGTGTGCACCGGGAAGTGGAGAAGGGTCGACATAATCGGTACGTGGAGGATGCCGCCGCCGATGCCGAGCAGGCTGCTCACCAGCCCCACGCCCACGCTCAGCGTCACGCCTTTCCAGAGCTGGAAGGAGTACACGTACCGGTTGCCATAGCGGTCCCGGATGGTGCGGCGGACAACACCGCGTCCGGTCACGGGCGCCTGGATGGCGCCCCCGGGCGAACGGAAAATGAGGTTCGCCGCCAGCGCAGCCAGGGCAATGGCGAAGATAGCTTCGAAGAGCCGCCGCGGCACCGCGCCGACGAGCAACACGCCTGCCACCGCACCGGGCAGGGTACCCGCGGCGAACCAGAGCCCGCTACGGTAGTCGATGCGCCGCTGGCGCGCGTAGGCGCCGCTGCCCGATAGCGCGTTGAAGAAGACCACCAGGAGCGAAATCGCCGTTATCTCGTGCGGTGAGCGGTCCGGGTAGAGGAAGAGCAGGATGGGGACCAGGATGAAGCCCCCGCCGGCGCCCACCAGGGTGCCGAATGCTCCGACGGCGAAGCCAAGAGGGATGAGCAACAGGTCTTCGGGCTGCAGAGCTCCGGCCTCACAGGTGAGATGGCATGCCGATGGTGGCAGGAAGCGCGCGTCCGGGCGAGCCGCGCTCCATCAAACGGGGATGTCTGCCGAGTCGTGGTCGACGCGCTTCCTCGATCCGTGGCGCCTGCGCGGCCATTCGAGCAGCCGTTCGAGGCGGTCGGCCATGTGCGCGAACTGGCGCTCCAGCCTGCCGCGGACAGATGAACGTGTGGAGCCGACGTTCCGGTAGCGGTCATAGCGCCGGGCCAGGCGCTTGGTCTGCTTCGAGCGGCGCAGGTCGGTCAGCGCCCGCACGATACTCCGGCGCACGAGCTGGGAGGCTTCCGTGTGGTTCGTGTGGGCCCCTTCGCCCGGCTCCGGCACGGTGGCGTCGCTAATCCCGAGCTTCAAACAATCGTGCGAGGTCATGCGGAGCCGCTCGGCCATGTCCTCGGCGCGGCCGGCGCCCTCGGGGAAGGCGAGCGTGGCGGCCTCCTCCGGCGGCATCACCGTGTAGACGGCGTTGTCGAGCATCAGCACGCGGTCGGCAACAGCGAGCGCCGCTGCCGCCTCGCTGTTGGCTTCGCCGGCGATGACCGCGATGGTCGGGACCGGGGTCTCGAGCATGGTCGCGGTGCACATGGCGATTGCTGCACCGAGCCCGGCTTCCTCGTTTGCAAGGCTGGGGTATGCCCCGGCAGTGTCGATGATGGTAATCACCGGCAAATTGAATTTCGCAGCCACCTCGATAGCCCGTTTGGCCTTCCGGAACCCCGAGGCGCTGATCCAGCCGTCGTCCGGCTCGTCCTGGGAGTGGGGCCGGTTCTGCCCGATGATCACTATGGCCTCGCCGGCCAGCGATGCAATGCCCGTGAGCACGGAGCGGTCGTCGTGGCCCGTACGGTCTCCGCGCAACTCCACGAAGGTGGTGGTCATGTGCGCTATCAGCTCTTCAGCGTTGGGGCGGTTCTGGTGGCGTGAAAGCTGCAGGAGCTGCCAGGCGCCGCGGTGGGTGTGGGTCGACTTGTGGGGCCTGCGTTCTCGCGGAGCTGTGAGCCGGTAGTCGTTCAACAGCAGGTCCAGCACGAGCGCGACCGATTCGCGTAGCTGGGGCCTGGGGACCACTGCGTCGATGAGCCCGTGCTTCAGGTGGGATTCAGCGGTATGCGCGTCTTCCGGCAGCGCGCTGCTTGCCGTTTCGCGCAGTTTGCGGTAGGCGCTGTAGCCCACGATCGCCCGCGGCTCGGCGATGATGTAATCCGCCAGGCGGATGAAGCCCGCAAAGGCTGAGCCCGTCGCCGGGTTGGCCAAGATCGAAATGTGCGGAAGCCCAGCCCGGTGGTGGCGCCGCGCTGCCGCGACCACGCGCGGCATCTGCATCAGGGCCAGCAGCCCCTCCTGCATACGGGTGCCCGAGGTGGAGCTCACCGTCACCATGGCGCAACCGCGTGATGTCGCCTTTTCAAAGGCGCGCGCCAGCCGCTCGCCCGATGCCACGCCCACCGATCCACCCAGGAAGGAGAAATCCAGCGCGGCGAAGACGACTTCGCGGTCGAAGATGCGCCCCGTGCCCGTGAGCGCGGATTCGGTGAGCCGTGTCCGGCGCTGCTCGGCAACGATCCGCGAGCGGTAGGACCGTGTGCCGCCGAAGGAAAGCGGGTCGATGGCGGTCACGCCGCGGTCGTCTTCGTGGAAACTGCCCGGGTCGAGCAGGAGCGCGGCCCGCTCGCGGGCGTTCAGGTGGTAGTGGTATTCGCATGCGTGGCAGACGCGGTAGCGTTCGTACATGCGGGATTCGGCGAGCGTTGCCCCGCACGAAAAGCAGCGCGGGCTTTGCGCCGGCTCCGTGGTCGCGGGCTCCTGGTGCTCGCGTTGAAAGATGTCCTTCAGTGTTCTCATCGCCATCAGTCTAGCAACCGCCTTTCACGGTCAGCCGATTGCAGCACCCGCCGCGATTCGCCTTCCTCCCGCGGGCCAACAATGCCTTCCTGTTCGAGCACATCGATGAGCGCGCAGGCTTTCACATACCCAACGCGCAGGCGCCGCTGCAACATCGACGGTGAGATGCGCTCGTGCTGCGATGCCAGCTCGCGGGCCAGCTCGATGTGCGGGTCGTCTTCGTCAACTTCCATGTCCTCGTCGCCGCCATTCCGCTCAAGGAGCGCCTGTTCGAGGAGATCGTCGCTGTTGTCGGGCGCGAGCTGGCTGAAGCGCTCATCTTTCCACCATTCGACCAGCCGCTCCACCTCCGCGTCGGACATGTAGACGCCCTGGATGCGGACGGGCTTCGACGCGTCGGTCGGCAGGAAGAGCATATCGCCACGCCCGAGAAGCTTCTCGGCGCCGCCACCGTCCAGGATGGTCCGGGAGTCGGTCTGGGACGTGACCGCGAAGGCGATGCGCGTGGGGAAGTTGGCCTTGATGAGGCCGGTGATCACGTCAACCGATGGCCGCTGCGTCGCGACGACCAGGTGGATGCCGGTCGCGCGGGCGAGCTGGGCCAGGCGGCAGATGAGCTTTTCCACCTCGAAGGGGGCGGCCATCATCAGGTCGGCCAGCTCATCGATGATCAGCACCCAGTAGGGCATACGCTTGAGCACGCGCGGGTGTCGGTTGTAGGCCTCGATGTTGCGCACGCCGAGCTCGGCGAACTTGCGATAGCGCGCCTCCATCTCGGAGACGACTGCCTGGAGCGCCCCGACCACCTTGTCGACATCGACGATGACCTCGCTGAAGGCCAGGTGCGGGATGTTCCTGAAGCCGGTCAGCTCCACGCGCTTGGGGTCGACCATGATGAAGCGCACCTGGTCCGGCGTTGCGTTCATCATGATGGCCGTGATGATGGAGTTCATGCAGACGCTCTTGCCTGAGCCGGTCGCGCCGGCGATGAGCAGGTGCGGCATCTTCGCCAGGTCGGCGACAACCGGCTTGCCGGCGACGCCGCGCCCTAGCGAGAGCGCCAGCTTCGACTTCGCGGCCAGGTCCCGGTACTCCTTCGTTTCCATCACGCTGCGCATAGTGACCACGCTGGCGGTATCGTTCGGCACTTCGATGCCGACGATGGCCCGCCCCGGGACCGGGGCCTCGATACGGAGGCTTGGGGCGGCCAGCGCCAGCGCAAGGTCGTTCTGCAGCGCTGTGATCTTGTTCAC
>SLAK01000373.1 GCA_007126855.1 Dehalococcoidia bacterium
CGACCTCACCACCACGTCCACCGCGATGCCTTCAACACCGCGCCAGCCGCGCGGCACGAGTGAGACGCGGTTTCCTTCGGGGTCTTCCAGTTCGCGGACAGATGCTGCGTTGGTGGCGATGTAAAGGTGCTGGTAGCCGCTCGGTCCGCTGTCCGGCAGCAGTTCGCGGGAGTGGTTCAACTTGAAGACGGAGCCGTTGAGCGCGTGCCGGTGCTGCGCGTTGCCGCGACCGGTGGGGAGCATCTCTTCGAACTCCAGGCCGACCTCTTGCTGCCAGAACTCGAGCATCGGTTCGAGGTCGTTGGTGAACACACCGATGTCCAGGTGTGGCTTTGCCAGTTCCATTTGAGACACTCCGCGGGTGGTCGGGTGGCAACGATGCTACGCGCTCGGTGCGGCAGTGTCTGTGCAGGGCCGAGGTGCGCGCGGCGCATGGGGGTCGATTGCGGACGTCCCAGACATCGGCAGAAATTGGTTGGCTCACGACTGGGACCGGTGCAAATTCACCGACGTCCGGCGTATGCGCGCCTCGGATGACCGCTCCCGGCTCCGAACTCAGGCCTTGGCAGCCTTCTTCTCGGCCTTCTTCGCCTGCCGCTCCTTCACCGAAAGCTTCGGCTTGTTCTTCTTCCCCGGCTTTTCCTGGCCCTTCGGCATGGTTCTCCTCGTGTGCTAAGCGGCCGCGAAGCCGCGGCAGTTCAAGTTCAATTGTACCGCCTGTACCGCCGAAGCGCTTGGCCGGACGGTTTCCGGATATTCTGCACCGGCCGGGTTTCTAGCGCATGGCCCCTGCCCATTCTCGTCGAGAAGGGTCCTTGTTTAGCGCCGGAGCTTGCAGGGCTTGTCGGGATGGCGTGGGGCGAGGTGCTTCCGACGGCCTCCACCCTAAATCCAGATCCGGAGATGGCTTCACGCTGGTGTTCGACAAGCCCCGACCAGCCGATGTGTCCGCGATCCAGCTCAACGCTTTCGGCTTCGGCGGTCAAAACGCCTCCCTGATCGTGAGCCGGAACTAAGGGCTTCACCGAATCGCAAGCGGGAGCTGCCACACGATCCCTTCGATGCGCCCTGTGGCCGCCCGTTACCAGGCCCCGGGCCCATTCTCAACAGCGATGCAATCGACGTGGATCTGGAGCGGGAGAAGGGAATCGAACCCTCGTGTCCTGCTTGGAAGGCAGGCGCTCTACCATTGAGCTACTCCCGCCCGCTCGGTGCATTCAGCTATGGCGCATAACTGAACATTGCCCTGGAAACCGCTTGCGACCGCCACTCATGCGGGCAATCCCGGAGGGGTGGACTGTGGCTGCCAGGCAGGCAGGGCACCCACGCATTCTATCAACGGATCGCGCGTACAGTCCGCTGTTTTCGGGTGCGACAACCACACACCGTTCAGCCCTGTGCCAGGGCCGCTCGTGTCACGACCGCGCTGTATGGCGCAACCGAGTTGACAAGAACGAGGGGACTGCGCCGTGGCGCAATCCCCTCACCGTTGTAACGGGCGGCTCCCCGCGATCAGGCGAGCTCGAAGCGGTCGAGGTTCATCACCTTGTCCCACGCGGCTACGAAGTCGCGCACGAACTTCTCCGGCGCGTCGTCGCACGCATAGACTTCCGCGAGAGCCCGGAGCTGCGAGTTCGATCCGAAGACGAGGTCGACGGCGGTGCCGGTCCACTTGAGATCGCCTGTCGCGCGATCGCGGCCCTCGTACACGTTCTTTGCCGAGTCGGCCGGCTTCCACTCCGTGCCCATGTCGAGCAGGTTCACGAAGAAGTCGTTGGTCAGCTTCTCGGGCCGATCCGTGAAGACGCCGTGCTGGGACTGGCCGAAGTTGGCGTTCAGCGCACGCATGCCGCCAACCAGGACCGTCATCTCGGGCGCGGAGAGCGTCAAGAGGTTGGCCCGTTCGACGAGCAGGGTCTCCGGCGACAGCGGTGCGCCGGGCCGGAGGTAGTTGCGGAATCCGTCGGCTTTTGGTTCGAGCACGGCGAATGAGTCCACGTCGGTCTGCTCCTGCGATGCATCGGTGCGCCCCGGCGCGAACGGGACGGTAACGTTGAACCCGGCGTTCTTCGCCGCTTGCTCCACGGCAGCGCAACCACCGAGGACGATCAGGTCGGCGAGCGAGACCTTCTTCCCGCCGGACTGTGAGCCGTTGAACTCCTGCTGGATCCCCTCGAGGGCCTCCAGCACCCTGGTCAGCTCGTGCGGCTCGTTAACCTCCCAGTCCTTCTGCGGCGAGAGGCGGATCCGCGCTCCGTTGGCCCCTCCACGCTTGTCGGTGCCGCGGAAGCTGGCTGCCGCTCCCCAGGCGGTGGCGACGAGCCGGGGGATGGACAGCCCGGATGCAAGGATCTTGCTCTTGAGGGCCGCGATGTCTGCATCATCGATGAGCTCATGGTCGACGTCGGGGACCGGATCCTGCCAGAGCTGCGGCTCCGCAACCCACGGACCGACGTAGCGCGAGATGGGGCCCATATCGCGGTGCAACAGCTTGTACCACGCCTTCGCGAACGCCTCTGCGAGCTGGTCCGGATTCTCGTAGAAGCGCCGTGCGATCGGCTCGTAAATCGGGTCCAGCCTGAGCGCCAGGTCCGTCGTCAGCATCATGGGAGCTTCGCGCTTCGACGGATCGTGAGCACTGGGCACGGTTTCCTTTGCAGATGGATCCGTGGGAGTCCACTGCCATGCGCCGGCGGGGCTCTTGGTCAGATCCCATTCGTACCCGAACAGAGTCTCCAGGTAGGAGTTGTCCCATTTCACCGGGGTGGGAGTCCAGGCGCCCTCCAGTCCACTGGTCATCGTATCGGGGCCCTTCCCGCTGCCGTAGCTGTTCCGCCAGCCGAGGCCCTGCTCCTCGATGGGGGCAGCCTCCGGTTCCGGGCCGACGTGGTCCGCAGTCGCCGCACCGTGAGACTTGCCGAAGGTGTGCCCGCCGACGATGAGGGCAACTGTCTCCTCGTCATTCATCGCCATGCGGCTGAAGGTTTCCCGGATGTCCCGGGCTGCGGCAAGCGCGCTCGGCATGCCGTTGGGCCCCTCCGGGTTCACGTAGATGAGGCCCATCTGCACAGCCCCGAAAGGTGCGGCGAGCTCCCGGTCGCCGCTGTAGCGCTCATCTCCGAGCCACGTGTCCTCTGGCCCCCAGAAGATCTCCTCGGGCTCCCAGATGTCCTCGCGCCCGAAGCCGAAGCCGAAGGTCTTGAAGCCCATCGACTCCATGGCGACGTTGCCGGCGTAGATCAGCAGGTCGGCCCAGGAGAGCTTGCGGCCATACTTCTGCTTGATCGGCCAGAGCAGCCGTCGCGCCTTGTCGAGGTTCGCGTTGTCTGGCCAGCTATTGAGCGGGGCGAAGCGCTGAGCGCCCGTGCCACCACCGCCGCGGCCATCGTGGATGCGATAGGTGCCCGCTGCGTGCCACGTCATCCGGATGAAGAGCGGGCCGTAATGGCCGTAGTCGGCCGGCCACCAGTCCTGCGACGTAGTCATCACGTCGATGATGTCCCGTTTCAACGCGTCGAGGTCGAGGGACTTGAACTCTTCGGCATAGTTGAAATCCTCATCCATGGGGTTGGCCCGCGACGAGGGCTGGTTGAGGACTGAGACGTTGGGCTGATTCGGCCACCACTCCCGGTTCGTCATGGGCCGGGTCGCCTTGGGAGTGGGCGCGGGAATTGCCGGGCTCTCGCTCTCGCTGGCGCTGGCGGTCATGTCCTTGCTGTCAGACACGGTAGTTCTTCTCCTCTCTGGTTCGTTCCTGTTGATGGTTCATTACGGTTGATTCTGGTTGGTGAGCGGCTGCCTCAGCCCGAAGACGGGGTTGAACAGCCCATATGTCTGGGTGTTCCGGCCGCTCACAGCTCAATGTTTAGGCTAAAACGCTTGCCTTTCCATGACGAGGGGTCGGAGGGAAGGCAGACCCCTGTTGAGCCACTCCCGTGCGGGAGCGAATGTTTGCGGGCTGGCCGTAATGCGCAGGATAGCAGACGCTTCGCTCTCGCCAGAACGTTTCCCCGGGGCGGGCCCTCCGGGCGGTCCGCCGGCAGCCGCCGCGGGCCTGTGTCCTTGTCTACCCGTCGCCGGCCTTGCCAGAAGGCCCGATAGCACCTGGGATCTTCGTCTCCTCAAGCGTGCGCGGGACGCTCAGGAGCAGGATCGCCAGCTCGCGCCTCCACACAGCAGCTTCCGCATTGATGTCCTTGAGCTGCTTCAGGAGGCCGGCGGCGTCCCAGACGAACTTGAGGGATTCCGCGTGCAACCGGGCCATGGTCGTGACCTTCTCCCTGTACGAGGCCTCAGCCAGTCGCTCACGTCCTTCGCTCAGGCGTTCTGCCGCCTTGGTCAATGTTTCCACGAGCGATGCTGTGGTCTCCGCCAGGGCGCTGGCTACTTCCTGTAGTCCCACATCGAATTGGCGAAGCGCCGTAGCGGGAACCTGGGCCTCATCGAGCTTCTGGCGCGTGGCCCCCAGCAAGTTGATCTTCTGGTGCGTTTCGTACCACGATTTCGCCAAGTCCATGGCGTGCGCTCCGAGATTGCCAATGGCTTTTTGGAGCCGGCTCTGACCTCGGAGGATTTCCACCTCGCCCTCGCGGTGCCGCGGGTTGAATTCACCGCGCGTGCCCCAGGCCTCGAGCTCCTCCTGGTGACGCCCACGGTCACGCCGTATCTGGTGAGTCTCATGCTCGAGCTCCCGGACAATCCGCCAGAGCTGTTCTGGTGTCAGGGACGGGCGCGGCAATGGTGAGGGTCTGGATGAGCCCGGACCAAACGCGCCCGCGATTGCTCGCCCCGGCTCGCCTCGCGGGCCGCCGGCCGGGCCGCCCCTTCCGGGCCTCCGGGCCGGCTGCCGTGCGCCTCCCCTGCGCTGGATGGGCGGCTGCGCCTGAAGCATGCGCAGGGCGGCTGCATTGCCCAGGTGTTTCTGCAGATGCAGCATCGGCCCGGGCATCATAGGCCCCTTGCCGATGGCGTCGGGGATAATGTGCGGGTGGAGCAGCAGCGTGGGCAATGGCAGTTCTTGAACGCGACGGGAGCGGGGAGACTTTTCAGCCTGCTGGCGCATCCGCCTGGAGCCGTCCCGCTGCTGGGCCCTTGCCCTCATCCCGCGTCGCACCGTGCCTTCCTCATGCGGCACCTCGCCGCCGCGCCAGTATACAGCGCTCGTCCCGGAGCCGTGAGCGGCTGGTCCCGGGCGCTGCACCTGATAACGGCGCGTCTGGGTACGAACAAACAATGGTGCGTGCGATGGCGCGGCCGGCGTGAAAGCCGGCAGGTGATCGACTGCATGGCCAACCACCGGCTGCGCCGGCACCCGCTTAGCCGCGCGGCAACCCCAGGCCGCGGGTGGCCATGATGTTCTTCTGCACCTCGGTGGTGCCGCCGGCGATGGTGGCGCTCACGGCCTGCATATAGCCCATGGAGCTGCGGTTGATCTTGTTGCCGTGCATGCCATAGAGGTGCATGGAAAGGTTGGCGATATTCTGCTGCAGGTCGCTGGTGAAGAGCTTGCACATGCTGGCTTCGTAGTTCGGGATTTTCCCGGCCGCCTGCATGCTGATGACGCGGTAGCTCAGCATCTTCGCTACCTCGGCTTCGATCCAGCGCTCGACGAATTCGTGCCGTACCGAGGCGCGGTCGAATGACGCGTCCTCGCCTTCCTTCGCCCGGCGCATGAGCCCTTCCAGGGCCTTGCGCACGCCGATGGCGCTGCCGATAGAGCTGCGTTCGAAGTCGAGCGTTGTGGTGCCGATATACCAGCCGCGGTTCTCTTCACCCACGCGGTTCTTCACCGGCACGCGCACATCTTCGAAGAAAACCTCGTTGAAGGTCTGCTGGTTGGCCATCGTGGTGAGGGGCTGCACGGTGACGCCCGGGCTCTTCATGTCCACAAGGAGGTAGGTGATGCCGCGGTGCTTCGGCGCTTCGGGATCGGTACGGGCGAGCATGTACATCCAGTCCGAGAACTGGGCGCCGGTGGTCCAGATCTTCTGGCCGTTGAGCACATAGTCGTCGCCGTCGCGGACGGCGCGAGTCTGGAGCGCCGCCAGGTCGCTGCCTGCGCCGGGTTCGCTATAGCCCTGGCACCAGATGACCTCGCCGCGGAGGATGCGGCCGAGGTGTTCCTCTTTTTGTTCCTCGGTGCCGTGCTCGATGAGCGTGGGGCCGATCATCATGACGCCGAAACCGCCGACGTTGGCCGGAACCCCGGCTTCGGCGAACTCCTCATTCATGATGAACTGCTCGACGACGGACATCTCGGCGCCGCCGTACTTCGTCGGCCACGACGGGGCGATCCAGCCCTTTGCCGCAACTTTGTCGCGCCATTGCTTCACGGCGCCCAGGCGCCCGAAGAGACCGCCTTCACCGCCGCCGGCCGAGCGCAGCTCAGCGGGAGCTTCCTGCTCGATGAATTCCCGGACCTGCTTGCGCCATGTTTGTTCTGCCGGGCTGTCGCCCAGATTGATCGGCATGCTACGACCCCATTTCCTCACCAAAGTCGAACGTCATTCTCGCGGAGGGCGGGCGGCGAGGCAAGCGGGGCAGCGGCGGGCGGTGTCCCTGGATGCCGAAAGGGGAGGTGTCAGCGGTATGTGTGAAGAACATCACGATTGTGCGCGGATTGACGGCGTCTACATCTCATGTTGGCAAGACGAATCGGATTCACGCCCACAGGCGGGCAGGATTGTGATAGTATTCACAACGCAACGGCGGACATGAACGGGTTCGTACCGTCCCTCCTTGAACTGCTCTGCTCATTTGCCCTCCGACCCGTTCAAATCGTCGTCAATGGCCTCCCGCAAGGGAGGCCATTTCCTTTTGCTCTCCCGTAGCAGCCGCGTTGTTACGCTGGATCTATGCCTTCAACGACCACTGCCCGCCTCACATGGCGGGACCGTTTGCAAGATCTCCGCATTCCCCAGGTTCCCGGACCAACAGAAATTTTGCCCCGCCTGTGGCGTATCCCCACCGGTGGCGCCGACTCCTACCTGGTGCTCGACGACGAGATCACGCTGATCGACACCGGCACGCCGGGCTCCGGCGCCGGCATCCTGGAAACGGTCCGCTCTCTGGGCCGCGACGTCGACGACATCCGCACCATCCTCATCACGCACTACCACATCGACCACGTGGGTGGCCTGGCCGAAGTCCAGCGGCACGTCCCCGCCTGGACCGGTGTGCATGTGGCCGAAGCTGCAGCGATCGAAAGCCATCTGCCGCTGCCCACGCCATTCAAGCAACCCTTCCTGGCCCGCATTGTCGACCCCTACCTGGAGGCCCGTGACCCCGGCCCCGCACGCGTCGACGAGGAGCTTGCGGACGGCGACGAGCTGCCCGGCCTGGGTGGCATCCGCATCGTGCATACGCCCGGGCATACGCCCGGCAGTATTTCGCTGCACTTTCCGGAGCTGGGTGCGGTGGTGATCGGCGATGCGATGCAGTTCCGCTTTGGCCGGTTGATGCTGCCAAACCGCCTGTTCACGCAGGACATGGACGAGGCGATGGGCGCCATCCGCAAGCTCTCGCGGGTGGACTTCGACACGCTCTGCTTCAGCCATTACCGGCCCATCCGGCAGGACGCAAGCAAGGAGCTGCGCACCTTCATCAGCACACTGCTTCCCTGACCGGACGGCCGCGTGGAATACACGCGGCCGCGCCGCGATCATTGAGGGCGGGCCCTGATGAGCAAGCAACGAACATCCACCGGCTCGACGCCGCGCCGTCCGCGCCTGTTGCGTTACCGCAAGCGCGATGTGCCGCGCTGGCCGCGCCTCTACCCGGTGCGCTGGATCCGGCGGCTGCTGCTCACCGGCATCGTTTTCCCCATCCTGCGTTTCGGCTACAACCTGCGGGTCTTCGGCCGCGAAAACGTGGACCTCATTGACCGGCCGTGCCTGGTGATCTGCAACCACAACATGCACCAGGACCAGGGCATGGTCCTGCGCAGCCTGCCCTGGCGATTTCGGGACCGGCTCGCGATTGCCGCCGCCGCAACAGACCTCTACCGCAACCCGGTGCGGGGCTTTTTGGTGAGCCTGCTCGGCAACGGTTTCCCCTTCAACAAAGAAGGGAGCGGCGTTCGCGAAAGCCTGGAGACCGTGGCCCAGATGCTCGACGAAGGCTGGCACGTGCTGATCTTCCCCGAAGGCAAACTGACCGTGCTCGGGCCGATGCAGCGCTTCAAGGCGGGTACCGGCTACCTGGCCGTCGAGACCGGCGCACCGGTGCTGCCCATCCGCATCGATGTGACGCGGCCCGGCATCAGGGAAGGCCGGTGGTTCCCCACGCCGCGCGCGAAAGTTGAGGTGCACATCGGACCACCGCTCTCGTTCGACATCGAGACTTCCTACGCCGAGGCGACGCTGGCGCTCGAGAACGCCGTGCGCGAAGCCTGATATCGTTATGGCGTGGCCGAATCATTGCGTTTCGCTGACATTCTTTCGACCGCTTCCGCGATCGCGAACTACGTTGGCGCCGAGTCGGTCACGGCCGCGCATATGCTTGATTCGCTCGACGTCCTGCAGGAGCGAAAGTCGATGGAGGACCTGGCGCCGGTGCGCTCAGCGTTCATGGCTGCCCGGCAGCCCGCGGCAACCGTTTCGCCCGCTGTGCAGGACGTGGTGCGCCGCTGGTTCGACGAGATCGGTCGCGATATTAACGCCACGATCGCGGGGCCAGCGCTCGACCGGTTGGCCGACGACCTGCGGCAGGCTGGTGGCTCAGGGTAGCCCTGCCCGGATTCGCGGGAATTGCCGCGTTTGCCCGGTGCGCTGGCTGGCGCATAGTTAGAGCCCGTGGACTATCTGCCCTCGCTTGTGGGCGGCCTTGCCGCCTTCGCCGTCGCCTGGCTGGCGACGGGCTACCAGTACCTGCTCTACCGCCAGGACGAGTACCGTGTTCCACCCGACGGCCGCTGGCAGACACGGGCACGGCGCGCGGGCATTGCAGCCGTGGCGGCCGTTGCCGTCGCGCTGGCGCTGCGGCCGGACCACTATGACACCGGCCCGGCCCTCCTCACCGCTGCGTTCGCTGTCGTGCTGCTGGTGATGGCGAGCACCGACCTGGAGCGCCGGTTGCTGCCGAACCGGCTGATGTACCCCGCCATTCTCGTAGCCCTTGCCGTTGCCTGGGCATGGCCCGACCGCACGACTGCGGACGTGCTGACCGGCGCCGCTATCGCCCTGTTGCTTGGTGGCATCCTGTATGGCGGCGGGCAGCTTGCCGGGGTGCTGCTCCGGGTGCGCGCCACGCCATTCGGCATGGGCGATGTGAAGCTGATCCTGCTCCTGGGGCTGTTGCTGGGCTGGCCGGCGTTCCTGAGCGCGCTGCTGATCGGGGTCATCGCCGCGGGCATTCCCGCCTTCGCGATGACGCTGCTTGGGCGCGGGCGCCAGGTCTTTGCCTATGGGCCGTTCCTCATCCTTGGTGGGCTCGTGCCGCTCCTGTGGCCGGACCGCTTCGTGTAGGCGTCCCGCCCGCAGCCTACGTACCCGGCTCGCCTGTGAGCGCGGCGACCCGCTCCGGGTGGTCCAGCGGGAGCAGGTGCCCGGCATCGGCGAAATGCAGCGTTGCCGCGCCCGGGATGAGTGCGGTCGCGATGCTCGCCATCTTGCGGTAGATGTCGTCCGACAGGCCGGTCGTGACGATCGTCGCCGGTAGCCGGATCGCCCGGATCTGTTCAAAGGGGTCGCCACGCCCGTCCGGCGGGTGGTAGCGGTGCTCCATTGCCTGCACGATCGGGCGCAACATCTGGGCCTCGATTTGCGGAGGGCACCGCAGGCTCACGCTGCTGTCTTTCTGGAGGACGAACGCCTCCCGCAGGTAGGTTCGCAGCGCCGCTTCTGGTGCGCGGCTGTACAGCGGCGAAGCCCGGAACCGCTCATAGGCAGCCTCAAAGGATGGGTAGGTGTCCCGGCGGCGAATCGTCCGTTCGAACACGTCCTGGCCGACCGGAGGATCCGTCTGTGGCAGCGGAGGATGGCGCGGGTCCTGCACCGTAGGCTCGAGGACGGCGAGGCGCCGCCAGCGCGTCGAATCCGCCCCGGCGGCCAGCAGCAGGTCCGTCCCGCCCGCGCTATGGCCAATCGCAATAGCATCATGGATGTCCAGCGATTCCACGAGCGCGAGCAGGTCGTCGGCGAAGTCCTGGAAGTCGTAGCCCGCGTCGGGTTTGCCGCTCATCCCCTGCCCGCGCCGGTCGATGGTGAAGCCGTGCCACGCGGGCGCCAGGACGCGTTCGACACCGGCGAAAAGCGCTGCGGCCAGCCCGGTCCCCGGGATGAGCACCACCTGTGGCGCGCCGCGCTCGCCCCATTCGCGGACGCAGAGCCGGATGCCGTTGGCCTGGACCTCGCGAAGTTTCAGATTCACGGCAGCACCATGACCCGTGCCTGTGCCGCGATCAAGCGTTCAGCCGCGCGTGAAGCGGTCGCCTGCCGAATCCGACAACCGAACCCTCCAGCTCTGGAAGCGGCCCTTCGGGTTCGATCGCGCTGAAGCGGTCCAGCAGCATGCGCAGCGCGATGCGCGCCTCCAGCCGGGCGAGGTTCGCCCCCAGGCAGAAATGCGGGCCCCAGCCAAAGCCCAGGTGGGGATTGGGGTCGCGCGCCAGGTTGATACGGCCGGGCTCATGAAAGACCTGCTCGTCGTGGTTGGCGGCGGCGATGCACAGGTAGAGGCGCTGGCCGCGCTCCAGCGCCTGGCCGCCCCGTTCATGCTCGACGGAAACCTTGCGGATCATCGCCCGTGCGGGCCCGAC
>SLAK01000032.1 GCA_007126855.1 Dehalococcoidia bacterium
GAAGACGACGCCGTGACCATCCGCGAGCGCGACACCCAGGAGCAGATCCGCGTGCCGATCGCGAATGTCGTGGACGCCGTGAGGGACAAGCTGGGGTTCTGACGGTGTTGCAGCGCGTCGAGCCGCACCCCCGTCGCTTCCGTTTCGGGGTGTCGGTGCGCGCCGCTGAATCGCTTGACGCCTGGCAGGCCCTCGCCCGCAAGGCGGAGGACCTTGGCTTCGACATCCTGCATGTCGCGGACCACCTGGTGGACATGTTTCCGCCCCTGACGCCACTCACCGCCGCTGCCCAGGCGACGAAGCGGCTCCGGGTCGGCACACTTGTCCTCAACAACGACTTCCGCCACCCGGCGTTCGTCGCGCGCGAAGCCGCGACCATCGACCTGCTCACAGGAGGACGCTTTGAACTTGGCCTCGGTGCCGGGCATACCGCCGACGAATACGCATCGGCCGGGATAGCCTTCGACTCCGCCCCAGTTCGCGTGACCCGGCTGGAGGAGTCGGTGGGCATCCTTCGGCGCCTGCTGTCGGGCGAAGAAGTTTCGTTCGACGGTGAGCACTACTCGCTGGAAGCACAACGGTCTTTCCCGATGCCGTCCCAGCGGCCCCTGCCCCTGCTGGTGGGTGGCAACGGCCGTCGTGTGCTCTCCATCGCCGCTCGGCATGCGGATATCGTCGGCTTCACTGGCATCAGTCACAGCCCTGATGGCCGGGAAGCGTCCCTCCGGCATTTGTCGGAACGCGCGCTCAGCGAACGCATCGCCATCGTGAGCGCCGCGGCCGGCGAACGGTTCGACGCGCTCGAACTCAACTGCCTTGTGCAGTCCGTTGTCATCACGGACCAGCTAGCTCCCGCCCTCGAGGCCATCGCAAAGCGATCGCCCGGGATCGCGCCGGACGCGCTGCCGAACAACCCCTTCCTGTTCGTTGGCGCGGTTGACCAGGTCGTTGACGAACTTGAACGCCGGCGTGAAGAGCTTGGCGTGTCCTATTACGTGGTCTTCGAACACAGTATGGAGGCGCTCGCGCCGGTCATCGCTCGCCTGGCCGGCCACTGACACGCGATTCACCCGCAACGCGTGATCCGCCGCAAGACCTCGCGAGCGACGCCCTGGACCGGCGACGGCCTGGGCCATAACCCTGCGGTTTCCCTGCGGAAGAACATCCCGGAAATGGTCCCGCGGAAGGGCGTTCTAACGTCGGGAGCTGACAGTGTAAGCCGGCGTTCGTACTTTACGTAATCGAGACCAGGCGAGCTGTGATCGGCGAATTTACGTATGTCGGGGCGTTTTTCACTCAGGACGGCTGCCTGCTCCCTCCGGCTCATCTACGCGCAGCCGGACCGGGGCAAGCGGCTGACCGCAGTGTAAGCGGATGATTAACTCGCATCGTCATCCCTGACAGAACATCGTTGCAGGGGGCATGGCAACGGTTGCCGGTAACCATATTGAGACCTAGCTTCCGGTTGCCCTCGGGACCAAATCCTTAAACGCAGGTGGTCCCATGATTCTCTCCCTCGGCGACTCGCAGCAGCCGCCCTCGTCGTCACGCTTTCAGCCGTGATGGCGTTCCAACCCGGAATGTAATCCCTCAGGCGACCGGCATCAGCATCCGCTCCGGCCATGCTGGGCCTTGCTCAACGCCGGGCCGAGGTGAGCCTTGCCAACGCTCGTCCGGGGGATTACCGGCAACATTCACCGCTCCGCAATCTCTAAGGAGGCAATCGTTAGATGCGATCCACGATGATCATGCTTGCTGGCATGGCGTTGATAGCCACCGTGTTGGTATCTGTGAGCACGCGTGAGGCGCACGCCCAATCGGCCGGATGCGCTGGAGCACAGTGCACCGAGGCGGAAATGCGTGCACTCGTCTCCGCCGCGGGCTTCCCAACCGCGACGCATGATGATGCACTGGCAGTCGCCTGGTGTGAATCAAATTGGCGGCACAGGGCCACGGGTGCATCCGGTGAGCGTGGCCTATGGCAGATCCACCCCATTCATCCCGACTCCACCCACGACCCGCTCGGTAACGCGCGAGCGGCTTATCGAATCAGCAAGGGCGGTACCGATTGGAGTGCATGGGCCAGCGTATGCCGGCCTTCATCCAGTTCTGCTCCACCGCCGGGAAGCTCAACACCGGGCTCCAGCACGGGCACGCCCGCCGGGAACAACGCCACGGTTGCCGCTGGCGCCTCGTGCCTCAACCTGCGCGCCGGCGCCGGCCTCAACCACGCGATACTCAACTGCCTTTCCACTGGCACTGTTGTCGACGTAGTGGGCGGGCCGGTCGATGCGAACGGCCACACGTGGCTGAAAGTCCGGACAAGCGGTGGCCAGGAAGGCTGGGTCGCATCCCGCTATCTCAGCAGCAGCGCCACGGTGGCCGCTGGCGCCTCGTGCCTGAACCTGCGCGCCGGCGCCGGGCTCAACCACGCGATACTCAACTGCCTTTCGACCGGCACTGTTGTCGACGTCGTGGGCGGGCCGGTCAATGCGGACGGCCACACATGGCTGAAAGTCCGAACGAGTGGCGGACAGGAAGGCTGGGTGGCGTCGCGCTATCTCACCCGCTGAACTTTCTCCTCGAAGCCCGAACGAACATCAGCCTGCTCTATCCGCGGATGGGCAGGCTGATGGGTTTCCAGGACGCCTGAGGATCCGGCTTGCACGATGGGCCGATGCCGGAGGTGTCACTCAGGTAGGGCGTGTCGCTGCGGGCGTTCTGCTTGCCGAAAAGGTGCCGGGCCGCCGGTGATGTGCGGAACACGACCCACCGCAGCTCACCCCAGCTTCCCAATAACCTCGTTCTCCCA
>SLAK01000245.1 GCA_007126855.1 Dehalococcoidia bacterium
GACGAGGTTTGCTGCGCGGGCCGAAGGGTTCCGGGAGGAATGGTTCATCCCTGGCTTTCAGGAAGGCGCCGAAGCCGCCTTCGGCCTCTGCCTTCGCGAGGTGCTCGACATCGGGGCCATCATTGGAGGCCTCGACGATGGTGGATAGCACGCCGTTGATGTTGAGCGCGGAGCGGAGGCCCATCGCATCGAGGCCATAGGTGGTGATCGCTTTGTTCAGGCGGAGCGAGTCAGCCGGGACCTTCGCAAGACGCAAGGCGAGCTCGCGGGCGCGCTGCATGAGCTGATCGTGCGGGACAACTTCGTTGATAGCCCCAATCCGGTGAGCCTCTGCGGCGTCGAAGTGGTCGCCGGTGAGGGCGTAGCGGTGCGCGTTCTTCCAGCCGCAGAGGAGAGCGAAGAGGACGGTGGAATTCGAGGTCATGCGGACCTCCGGCTGGGCGAAGGTGGCCTGGTCGGACGCGATGGTGATGTCGCAGGCGAGCGAGTACCAGAAGCCGCCACCGATGCACCAGCCGTTCACGGCCGCGATGACGGGTTTTGGATGGGCCATGATGTTCATCATCAGGTCGGGGTTGCGCATGGAGGAATCCCACCAGCTTTTTAGATGGGCGCTGGTGGGCAGGCGTGGCCGGGCGCTGCTGTCCTCGGAGATGTCGTAGCCGGCCGAGAAGGCGCGGCCGGCGCCAGTCACGATGATGCACCGGACCGCGTTGTCCGTCTTTGCCATGTCCAGGGCTTCGTGGAACTCACGCTCCAGGTCCGGCGAGAGGGCGTTGAGCACTGCCGGGCGGTTGAGGGTGATGGTGAGGACGGGGCCGTCGAGTTCGTAGAGGATGTGCTGGAAGTTGGCCATGGGACTCCCCCGCTGGTTTGTTCGCGCGGATTCTAGCACTGCCTTTCGCCCTCAGCTCCCGGTTTCTCTTCCCGGAGGAAGAAGGGAAGCCCGCGTGGTGGCTGTTAGCCGTCGAAGTCGGGCCAGGGGAAGGGGCGGGCTGATTCGAATGCGGCGCTGGCCTGGAGGACCAGGGCGTCGGCGAATTTCGGGGCGACGATTTGGAGGCCGACGGGGAGGCCGTCGCTTGCCAGGCCGGCGGGGACGGATGCGCCCGGGTGGCCGGTGAGGTTGAAGGGGTGGGTGAAGGCGATGATGGCCGCGACGGCGGCTTCCTGCCCGGCGATCCTGTCCGGGGTGGGGCCTTCGGCGGGGAAGGCGGTGACCGGAGAGGTGGGGGTGAGGAGGAGGTCGTACTGGTCGAAGAAGCGGGTCATGACCAGGTTGACCTGGTGGCGTTCCTGGATGGCGTTGGCGTAGTCGACGGCGCGGAGGTTTGCGCCGTACTGGCCGAGCCGGAGGTATTCGGGGTCGGCCAGGGCTTTCATCTCGTCGGTCCAGAGTTCGTGCATGGCGGCGTCGCCACTGGCGGCGATCGTCATCCAGGCTTCAAGGGGCTGGACGAAGCCGGGGGTGGCGTCGACGAGCTCGGCGCCGGTTGCTTCGGCCAGGGTGGCGGCGGCTTCGCGGGCGAGTTTCGCCACTTCGGGTTCGACGGCGGCGTAGCCCAGGTCCTCGCTCCAGGCGATGCGGTTGAGCCTGAGGGGCTTGTCGAGGGTGGCTTCGTAGTGGCCGCTGGGGGCGTCGAGGGCCATGGTGTCTTCCTGGTGGGGGCCGGCGGCGACGTCGAGCCAGCGGGCGGCGTCGCGGACGGTGCGGGTGAGGAGGCCGCGGTGGGAGAGGAAGGCCCAGTGGGATTCTTCGGGGCCGCCGCGGGGGATGCGGCCGACGGTGGGCTTGATGCCATAGCAGCCGGCGAAGGCGGCAGGGAGGCGGATGGAGCCGCCGCCGTCGGAGCCGGTGCCCATGGGGACGATGCCGGCGGTGACGGCTGCGGAGGTGCCGCCGCTGGAGCCGCCGGGGGTGCGGTCGAGGTTCCAGGGGTTTCGGGTGGGGCCGTGAACAAGGTTGGTGGTGAAGGGGCGGAAGCCGAATTCGGGGGTGTTGGTCTTGCCCAGGACGATGGCGCCCGCGGCTCTGAGGCGGGCGACCTGGATGGAGTCTTCGTGGGCGACTTCTTCGGCGTAGATGCGGGAACCCATGGTGAGGGGGAGGCCGGCGGCGGCTTCGAGGTCTTTGACGCCGAAGGAAACGCCGGCGAAGGGGCCGGGGTCTTCGCCGCGAGCGATCTTGTCGTCGATAGCGTCGGCCTGGTGGAGGGCGGCGGCGACGTCGACGGCGGTGAAGGCGTTGAGTTTGGGGTTAAGGCGTTCGAGGCGCGCCAGGGCGCCTTCGACGCTTTCGTGGGCGGAGAGTTCTTTGTTGCGGACGCGTTGGGCGGTCTGGTGTGCGGCTTCGATGGGTGCCATGGGGTGTGCTCCGGGGTGAGGGTTGTGGGGATGGTACAGGGCGGGGCGGGTCGGAGCGTGATATTGGAGCGGGGAAGCTTGATTCGCTCGCGGAGGAGAGGCTTCGGGAGCACCGGGCAGGGCGGTCGTCGGGGCTTGGCCGCTAGCGTCCGACTTCGAACTTCGAACGGGGAGACTCTACATGGCGGGGCGCCACGGTGAAGGAAGAAAGTGGACGCCAGGGTGACGAACCCTCACCCCGGCCCTCTCCCTTTGCAAGGGAGAGGGTGGTTGCACAAGTGTGACAGTGGCAGGCTATTTTCAAAGAAGTGTGCTATGGCTTACCCGACCTCGCTGAGCACTCGTCAGATTGACGCGCATCTTCGCTACCTGGCTGAGGAGTGCCGGGAGCTACCGTTTGTGCGCGGAAAGTGGGAGCAGATGGACGCGGTCGAGCGGGAGGCGTTCCACCTGGAGTGGTTCGGGCAGGCTGAGATCTTCCTTCGGGATCTGAGAGAACTCCGCGAAGCCGGACGGCTGTCGCCGGAGCAGCGGGCCAAATTGGACCGCATCGTGGCATGTGTCGAGCAGCACCGGGACTTTCTCGGCCAGGTGGCGGCCGAGGGTTAGCGCTCCCACCGGGTGACGAGTTCGTTGAAGCGTTCGCGGATATGGCGGGTGTTTCGAGGCCCGGCGATCTGGCTTACAGGTCATACGCTGCTGGTCGCGAGGGGCCGGACTGGACGGAGCTCGATGGCGTCCTGCGGGCACAGGGGATGATCGCACAGCTTGCAGCCGCAGCAGCGGTCAGGGTCGACTATGGCCGTGAGCCGCTTCGAGGGCGGGATGCGGACGAGGGTGACGGCGTCGTAGACGCAGACCTCGAGGCAGTCCTGGCAACCATCGCAGAGGCTGGAGTCGATGCATGCTTCCCGCATGGCTTCACCTCATGCCCCTGGGGGCGAGGCCCTGGCTGGCTTATGCGTGGGAGTGTCCCGCGCCAGCATGGGCCATATGGGGAATGTGTTCGGGCGGGCGGACAAGGGCCATCTTCAGGCTTTCCGGTTCGCAAACGAGGACGCAGACGCCGCATCCCATGCACAGTTCAGCGTCGACGATGGCTTTGAGCTTCTTGTGACCGGGCACTTTTTCCATGGTGATTGCATCGAACTGGCAGCGTTCGACGCAGTCCTGGCAGCCGTCGCAGATATCAAGGTCGTTCTGCGCCTCGAAGCGGCTCTTGGCGTAGAAGGCGGTCCACGGTACGCCGTGCTCCCTCATGGGCAGGAGGAAGATGCAGCAGTCGTCGCAGCAACTACAGAGGGTATTGGTTGTGAGGGAGTCGTTGTTTGGCCACTGATGCACGAGGCCGTGGTCTTCCGCCTCTTCTATGAGTTTGAGTGCCTCCTCTTTGGAAAGCATCTTGCCGTGGCCCCGGGCGTCGGTGTACTGGGCGGCCCGGTTGAACTGGATGCAATTCATGTCGTGGGAGCGTGAGCAGGGATTCCCTACCGCCTCCTGCCGTTTCCGGCAGGAGCAGGAGACGACGGAGATGAGGCCGGCAGCGTCGACCATGGCAGACATGTCCTCGTGCGGCAGAACCCCGGGGATGTCTTTGATCGCCTTATAGGCGGGGACGATGCGGACGGGTGGTGCGGGCAGTTGCGCGAGCTGCGGCATTCGCTTTGGATCCCATTCGTTCGTAACGAAGTCCCACCAGAGTTGCCAGAGCTGCTGCCTTTGCTGGTTGCTGTAGAGAGAGTCAAGCCCCCAGAGCGACTCGGATGCGTCGTGGAGCTGCATGACGTTCCGGGCGAAGCGATAGGTTTCGCGGTTGTAGAAATCGCGTGCGAAGACGACGCCCTTGAAGAAAAGTTCGTCGAGGTCCGCTCTCACTGTTTCGATGGGGAGGTCTTCTCTCTGCACCAGGTCCTGAAGGGACATGGGAAGTTGCGCGCAGAGCCTTGCCTGCCGCGGGGTCATGAGGAATTCGAGGATCCGCCGATAGCGTTCCGAACCCGCGCAGCCGTGTTGTTCGGCGAGGACATCGTACGCGTCGGTTAGTGACATTGGGTGCCGCACTCCCTTGCAGATCCCCCCATCTGTATGGCCGAGGGTACGCCCGGGTGGTCGCCGGGCAAATTGATCTGGATCATTGACAGAGTGTCAGCGCTCCCACCGGGCGACGAGTTCGCTGAAGCGTTCGCGGATGCGGTCGGCGGCGGTTTCGGTGACGAGGTCGCCGAAGAAATCCAGGCGAACCTGGAGGTAGTCTTCGGCGCTTTCGACGCTGGTGACGTCGTCGCTATCGGCGGCTTCGTGGAAGAAGGCGTTGGCGAGCTCGTCCGCGTGGCGTTCGATGGCGGCACGAGCCGCGGCATCGCCGTCCAGGGTCTCGGGAGGTTGACCGAGGATGCGTGAGAGCTGTGCGGTTTGCGGCTGGACCTGCATAGCCGCCGGTTCGCTCTTTAGTTGTAGCGGCTGCGATCGGCGCCGGCGGGGCGTTCGTCGCGTTCGCGGCGCTCGCTGGGCGGCTTGATCTTGCTGTAGCAGGCGCTGCAGTAGACGGGCCGGTCGCCGCGGGGCACAAAGGGCACCTCGGTGATCTGGTCGCAGGACGCGCACTGTGCGGGGTGCATCTGACGGGGGGTACGGCCGCCGAAGCTGGCAAAGTTGCCATAGCGGACGTAGCCGTCGTTCTGTTCCAGGGTGCTCTGGTTCATGCGCCGGGCGGAGCGGCAGGAGGGGCAGCGGGTGGGCTCATTCATGAGGCCCTTGTTCGCATAGAATTCCTGTTCGCCGGCGGTGAAGACGAACGGCGAGTTGCAGTCGCGGCAGATGATTTGCTTATCAGTGAATGCCAAGTTTTCGAAGACTCCTTCCCGCGCGGGTAGCCCGTGCGGTCACTTCTAGGGTAGCAAATGCGAGCAAGGATGCGTCCACGAGGCAGGTTCGGCCATTGGCGGGCTTCCTGTACCATCGAACGCGAGATACCGACAAGAAACGAGGCTCACGAGAGTGTCTGACTGCATTGTGGATACGCAGGATGGCGTGATGGTCATCCGTTTGAACCGTCCGGAGAAGATGAATGCGATGGGCGGCACGCTGGTGCCGGAGCTGAACGAGGCCCTGGAGCAGGGACGGCGCGACGACCGGGTGCGAGCGTTCGTGGTGACCGGTGAAGGGCGCGGGTTTTGCGCGGGGGCGGACCTTGGCGCGATGGCGAGCCGCCAGCCGGACCCGGACAGCGTGCGCTTCAACGCGCTCGACCCGATTGGGGATGCGGGCCGAACGATCCAGAACGTGTATTACGCGGACAAGCCGGTAATCGCCGCGGTGAACGGCGTGGCCGTTGGCGCGGGCTTCGGGCTCGCGACGGCGATGGACATCCGGATTGCGAGCGAGGAAGCGCGCTTCGGGACGATCTTCATCAAGCGGGCGCTTTCGCCGGACTTTGGGCTTTCGTGGTTCCTGCCGCGGCTGGTGGGGCAGGAGCGTGCCGCCGAGCTCTTCTACACGGGCCGAATGGTGGATGCGGCGGAGGCGCTGGAGCTGGGGATCGTGTCGAAGGTGGTGCCGCCGGAGAAGCTGATGGACGAGACGGTGGGATTTGCCACGGAGGTAGCGAAGCAGCCGCCGACGGCGCTGGCCTACACGCGCCGGGCGCTGCAGCATTCGCAACTCCATAGCCTGGAGGACCACCTGGCGTTTGAGTGGGGCAACCAGAAGCAGTGCCTGCGGAGCGAGGAGTTCAAGGAGGGCGTGGCGGCGTTCATGGAGAAGCGGGAGCCGGACTACAGCAAGTTTTAGCCCTCAACCCCCAACCCCTTCTCCCGATTCGGGAGAAGGGGAGCAAGCGGCAACGAGCGGGTCAGGCTGCGTGGTACAGCGGTCCCGGCGTATGGCCTTCTACAAATTCAACGAGCACGTCGACGTCGCTGTCAGGGCCGAAGTCGTCACGGAGCACGGAGCCGAAGAGCAACAGGCGACGGATCTGGTGCCAGCGGCAGAAGGCACCCACTTCATCGTTGGGAATGGTTATTGGCAGGGCGCCGGGTCGCATGCAATGAGCATGGCGGTCGGTTAGCCTGAGCGGCGGCGCCGGCCGCTATTGACGCTGGGCGCTTCGCCCATGAGTGTGCGTGCGATGGCGGCGGCGGCTGCTTTGTCGCCGGGCGCGAGTTTGCCGTCGAGGACGCGGTTGGAGAGCTCGCGCTTGATTCGGCCGATCCAGGGGCCGGGCGTGCGTTCGAACAGGGCGGCGAGCTCGTTGCCGTCCAGCGGGCTTTCGGCGCGGAGGCGTTCGGCCTCGTCGGCTTCGATGCGTTCGCACATGGCTTCGAGGGCGTCGTGGTATTCGGTGTCGTCGTAGGTATGGCTCGCGTTGTCGGCGCGCTTGAGGGCGAGGAGGTCGCGCCAGTGGCCTTCGCAGCGGGCCATGAAGCGGCGGACGGAGCGGCGGTCGTTGGCGGCGGGGCGGTCCATGTGGCGCTGGACCAGGAGGCAGATCTCGTAGGCAAGGTGGCGGCCGACTTTGAGGCGGTGGAGCATCTCGCGGGCGACGTCGACGCCGGCCTTTTCGTGGGAGTAGAAGCCCCATTCGCCGTTCTTTTTGATGTGGCGCACCGGGGGTTTGCCGACGTCGTGGGCGAGGGCGGCCCAGCGGCGGAGTCGGTGGTTTTCGCGCTGCGTGTGGATGGCTTCGATGGTGGCGACGGTGTGGCCCCAGACGTCGAATTTGTGGAAGCGGTTTTGCTCACAGCCGACCATGGCGTGCAGTTCGGGGAAGAGGAGGGGCAGGGCGCCGGAATCGCGGAGGTATTCGAGGCCGATGCGTGGGTGAACACCGCAGATGAGGCGGTCGAACTCGGCGCCGATGCGCTCGGCGGAAAGGGTGGCGGTCAATTCGGCCGTTTCGCGCATGCCCTCCAGGGTTGCATCGTCGATGGAGAAGCCGAGCTGGGAGGCGAAGCGAATACCGCGGAGGATGCGCAGGGGGTCTTCGCGGAAGCGCTGCGCCGGTTCGCCGACGGCGCGGATGATGCGCGCGTCGAGGTCGTCCTTGCCGCCAAAGAGGTCGAGGAGGCGGTCGGTGTAAACGTCGCGGGCGAAGGCGTTGATGGTGAAATCGCGGCGGGCCAGGTCCTCTTCAATGGTGGTGCCGAAGGTGACGTCGGGCCAGCGGCTGCCGGCTTCGTAGGAGTCGCCGCGAAAGGTGGTGATCTCGGACCAGCGGCCGCCGGCATGGACGCCGATCGTGCCGAACTTCTTGCCGACGGTGATGACGTCGGCGCCGCGGGAGCGGGCGATGTCCTCGACATCGTCGGGGAGGGCGTTGGTGGCGAAGTCTTCGTCGCCGCCGCCGGTGCCGAGCAGCTCATCGCGGAGTGCGCCGCCAACGACCCAGAGCTGGAAGCCGCGCTGGCGGAAGGCTTCGACGAGGGCGTCGCGGGAGACGGTCACGAAGGCGAGTGTAGCAGGGGAGGGGCGTGGGGCCGGGGGGTTAAGAGCCGAGGAGTGCGCGACCAGCGTCGGCGAATTCGCGCTGGCGCAAAGCCTCGTACTTTGCCAGAGCCTGTCCGACGAGCAACAGCACGAGACGAGAATTCATCGGCAGCTCATTCGTGGAGCCTTCTGCAACGAGGGGGCCTTCGATGAGCGCGCGGCCTCCGGCCTGCTCGAGTTCGTGGATGGCCGGGCGGAAGAGCGATGCGTAGAACGGGGTGCTGAGAAACGCACGCCTGAGACCATGAAGTTCCATGCCAACTACAACGTCATCGGCGACCCTGAGGTACCAGCTATCGTCGACTGCTTCGGTAATAGCTGGTCGTGGACCGTCAAGGTGAAAGACGACGATGTCGTCATCCCGGTCGTAGACGACGGTGATGCGATCGAAAGCTTCGAGATTCACGGAGGGAGTGGGCGCTATAGCCATTTCGTCACCTCCGGATACTCACAAAAATGACATGGTCGTCACTCCGTAAGCGGCGTCGCAAGAAAGCAGTTACAAGCCGACCCCGAAGCGCGTCTTCCAGGTACTGGTACTCTACCACGGCTACCAGGTAGAGAGCCTCGGGTGTGCTGCGGGTGAGGTGCCTCCGATCGGGGTAGTCGCGATCCTGAAGCACCAGCTCGGGATCGGCGATGACCTCGGCGACGGCGACCTGCTCTCCAGAGAGCTCGGGATGACCGAGGTCGATTTTGATGCTCCACTGCTGCACAGTGCAGGTAACCCGTATGCCTTCGTAGTCGAATACATCGATCGCGAAGGGTTCGACATTGGGCGAACCTGATGCAGCATCGGGCTCGCCATCCTCACCCGAACGGCTCATTCCCCGTACTCTACGTCAGAGGGCATGCTCAGGGCACGGCGCGTCGAATTATGATGTTTCGGCGGTCATCCCCATCTGCCAGAGAATAAAGGCGAAGTCGAAAGCTTCTTCGCGGAGGTGGTCGTAGCGGCCGGAGGCGCCGCCGTGGCCGGCGTCCATGTTGGTGTGGAGCAGCAGAGGGTTGTTGTCTGTTTTCGTGGCGCGGAGTTTGGCGACGTATTTGGCGGGCTCCCAGTACATGACCTGGCTGTCGTTGAGCGAGGTGCGGACGAGCATGGCCGGGTAGTCCTGCGGAGTGACGTTGGTGTAGGGGCAGTAAGCGCGGACCCAGTGGTATTGCTCTTCGATGGCGGGGTTACCCCACTCCTCCCATTCGCCGACGGTGAGCGGCAGGGAGGCGTCGGAGATGGTATTCAGCACGTCGACGAAGGGCACCCAGAGGATGGCGGCTTTCGCGATATCGGGGCGCAGGTTGAGCACGGCGCCAATCAGCAGCCCGCCTGCGCTTCCGCCGCCGATCACGAGCCGATCGCGGGCGCAATAGCCTTTGGCCACGAGCGTATCGGCAGCGGCGATGAAGTCGGTGAAGGTGTTCATCTTGCTGGCCATGCGGGCGTCGTCGTGCCAGGGTTTGCCGAGTTCGCCGCCGCCGCGGACATGGGCGATGGCGAAGACGGCGCCGCGTTCAAAGAGGCTGATTCGGGTGGAGTCGAAGCGGACGGGGTAGGGATAGCCGTAGGAGCCGTAGCCGAGGAGATGGGCCGGAGCGGTGCCGTCCTTCGCAACGTCTTTGCCGCGGACCAGGGTGATGGGCACCTGGACACCGTCGGGCGCGGTGGCGTAGAGGCGTTCGACGATGTAGCGGGAGGGGTCGTAGCCGCCCAGGACTTCTTCTTGCTTCAGCAGCTCGCGCTCGCGGGTTTCCAGGTCGTAGTGGTAGACGCTGGGGGGCGTGACCGGCGACTCGTAGCGGTAGCGCAGAGTATCGCTATCGAATTCGCGGTTGGCGCCGACGGAGGCTTCGAAGGCGGGTTCGTCGAAGCTGACGGTGTGCCAGGTGGCGTCGGGCAGGCGCTGGACTTCGAAGCGCGGCAGGCCGTCGCTGCGACCGCTGACGACCAGGTGGCGGGCGAAGACGTCGACGCCTTCGAGCATGACGTTATCGCGGTGGGGCAGGACTTCTTCCCAGTTTGCGCGGCCCGGAGCGTCGACCGGTGCGCGGGCAACGCGGAAGTTGCGTCCGATGTCATTGGTGCGGATATAGAGCCAGCCACCGCCGTGGTCCATGTCGTATTCGTGTTCTGCTGAGCGGGGTTCAACCAGGTGTGGCTCGGCGGTGGGATCCTTCGCCGGAAGGAGGCGCATTTCGCTCGCGGTGTGGCTGGCGGTCCCGATGAAGACGAAATCACGGCTGCGCGAGCGCCAGCAGAAAGCGCGGAACATCTCGTCGGCTTCTTCGTAGACCAGGGTGTCGCGTCCGGGCGGGTCGCCCAGGGTGTGCCGCATGATGCGATAGGGGCGCTTGGCGTCGTCTTCCAATGAATAGAAAAGGGTGCGGTTATCGGCGGCCCAGCAGACGGTGCCGGTGCGCTCGATGCGGTCGGGGAGGACTTCGCCCGTGGTGAGGTCTTTGACCTGGAGGGTGTATTCGCGGAAGCCGGTTTCGTCGGTGGAGTACGCCAAATAGCGCCCGTCGTCGCTGACGGCATAGGCGCCGACGGACATGAAGGGCTTACCTTCGGCCAGGGCGTTGACGTCCAGGGTGATGTGCTCGGGTGCGTCGATGCGCTGCTTGCGGCAGAAGATGGGGTACTGGCGGCCTTCTTCGGTGCGGACGTAGTGGAAGTGGGTACCATCTTTGTAAGGGACGCTTTCGTCGGTTTCCTTGATGCGGCCGAGCATCTCGTCGTACAGGTCGTCCATGAGCGGGCGAAGCGGGGCAAGGACGGCGTCCGAGTAGGCATTTTCGGTTTCGAGGTAGGCGCGGACTTCGGGGCTGTCTTTGTCGCGGAGCCAGGCGTAGTCGTCGACGAGGGTTTCGCCGTGGTAGGTGGTTTCGAC
>SLAK01000331.1 GCA_007126855.1 Dehalococcoidia bacterium
CAGCCCCGCGCCGTCGCACAGCACCGCGCCCCGCACCAGCTCCGGCCGGCCACCAGCCATCAACAGCGCCACGTATGCCCCGAGCCCTTCGCCCACGACCGTCGCTTCGCCCAGCATCGCCAGCGCGCAGTCGGCATCGCCCATCAGGATCTCTGCCGTGTACCCGCCGCCATGCGGCACCGACGACTGCCCGTGCCCGGTGAAATCGAGCGCATACACCGGCCCGGGCCATGCCTGGTACCGCTCCGGCACCTCGTCGGGCGATTGCTCGCCCAGCGCGTGGAGCAGCAACAACGGCCTGCCGCTCCCGTGCCGCAAAGTATGCAGCGCCAGCTTCACCTTCCCGTGTGTCACGAAAATGCTCATCCCAGGAACTCCAGCACCATGTCGGCCACCTCGCGCGGGCGCTCGATATGGATGAAATGGCCGGTGTCCTGCATGGCCAACAGCTTCGCGCCGCGCGGCATGAAGGGCCGCAACGCCTCGCCGTTGGTGCCCCACCCCATCTCTTCCTCCACCGTCGCCGTCATCCCGAATAGCGGCGGCTCGAGCAGGTGCAGCCGCTTCAGCGACCACTCCGGCCGCCACGGCCCGAAACCACCGAAGCGAATGCCCGGGTCCAGTTTCCAGCGCCAGCCGTCAGGATCCTTCCGCGCGCCAATCGTTACCAGGTACTGCAGCCATTCATCAGGCAGGCGCGGGTTCATCCGCTTGCGCCGCTTTGCCAGGTCCATCAGCGTGCCGGGTTTGCGCTGCGCCGAGGCCGCCTTGCGCCGGTGGTCCAGCCACTGCGCCAGTTCCTTCTCGTCGATCTTCCGCTGCTCATGGTCCGAGATGTCCGGCGCCGGGTTCGGCGTCGGCAGCCCGTCGATGATGACCAGCTTCGAGATCCGGCGCGGCAGCGCATCGGCAAGCTGCAGCATCATGCCGCCACCCTTTGAATGGGCCACCACCGGCACCGGGTCCGGCCTGGTCGAATCCAGTACCGTGAGCGCGTCGCGCACGTCCGCGTCCCAGCCATAGAGCGCTGCGTGGTCGGAGTCGCCGTGCCCCCGGTGGTCCCACGAAACCACCCGCCAGCCCGCGTCCGCCAGCAGCGGCGCGAACAGGTCGAAGGTGCCCGCAAAGTCCGAACCGCCGTGCACCAGGAACAGCGGCGGGTCGCTCCGCTTGCCCCATTCGCACACGTGCAGCCGTACCCCGTAGGAATTCACCCAGCGGTGGCGGTCGGGCCGCCGCGCGCCCGGGTAGGTGATGGTCAGTGAATCGATGTCTTCCTGGATTGCCTGCGCCATAGTCTCCGCCTCTAATGCTTGCCACTAAACGCTACGCAATTGAGCGGCAGGGCACCACTCGCGACCCCCGTTGGGCCCCTGGCGGTGGATGTGTCCCCTCTATCGGCCTATAGAAGCATCGGCCAGCACTAGACCCGGCACCATGTCCATCGCGTAAGATGGCGGCGCATTGCCCGCGGACTCTTCACCTGCCGGCTGTCACCCGGCCGCGGAGCAACCCTGTAGGATCGATCCGGCGCCCGGATACAACATCACCCTTCTTCGATAGCGAGGTAGCCAGCCATGCCCGACGACACCCTGACCGTTACCGATAACCGGACCGGCAAGGTCTACGAGGTTCCTATCCAGGATGGGACAGTCCGTGGCATGGATTTTCGTTCCATCAAGACCAACGAGGACGATTTTGGCCTCATGGTCTATGACCCGGCCTTCACCAACACCGCCTCCTGCAGGTCAACCATCACTTACATCGACGGCGACCACGGCATCCTCGAATACCGCGGCTACCCAATCGAACAGCTCGCCGAGCAGAGCACCTACCTGGAGACGGCCTTCCTCCTGGTCTATGGCCACCTGCCTTCGCAGGCAGAACTCGACCAGTGGACCCACAACATCACCTTCCACACCTTCGTCCACGAGAACATCCGCAAGTTCATGGACGGTTTCCGCTACGATGCCCACCCCATGGCCGTGCTCATGAGCACCGTCGCCGCCATGTCTACCTATTACCCCGAGGCGCGCGACGTCGACGATCCGGAGGTACGCGAGCTGCAGACATGGCGGCTCATCGCGAAACTGCCGACGCTCGCCTCCTTCTCCTACCGCAACATGCGTGGCCTTCCCTACGTCTATCCCGATAACGAGCTCTCCTTCACCGGAAACTTCCTGAGCATGCTCTGGAAGATGGCCGAAATCCATTACGAACCCGACCCCGTCATCGAAAAAGCGGTCGATGTCCTCTTCATCCTCCACGCCGACCACGAGCAGAACTGCAGCGCAAACGCCATGCGCTCGGTCGGCAGCTCGCGGCCCGATCCATACATGGCCACCGCAGCCGCGGTGGGCGCGCTCGCTGGCCCGCTGCATGGCGGCGCCAACGAAGCGGTCATCCGCATGCTCGAAGGCATCGGCAGTCCGAAGAATATTCCCGCCTTCGTTGATAGCGTGAAGAAGGGCGACCAGCGCCTCATGGGCTTCGGCCACCGCGTCTACAAGAACTACGATCCCCGCGCCCGCATCATCAAGCGCCACGCCGACGAGGTGCTCAACCTCACCGGTACCAACCCGCTGCTCGATATCGCCCTCGAACTCGAACAGGTCGCGCTCAACGACGACTACTTCGTCGAGCGCCGCCTCTATCCCAATGTGGACTTCTACTCAGGCATCATCTACCAGGCGCTCGGCTTCCCGTCGGAGATGTTCCCGGTGCTCTTTGCCATTTCGCGCACCGCCGGGTGGGTCAGCCAGTGGCGCGAGATGGTCGCCGACTCCGACCAGAAGATCGC
>SLAK01000072.1 GCA_007126855.1 Dehalococcoidia bacterium
AGGAGTGCGACGGGCCGCAGAGGTTTCATGAGCCAGCGGCTCGTCGCGGTGAATGCGCGTTAGCATAGTGACTTCAAAATTCGATTGCAACGTACAGTAAAGCTAGCTTCACCGCCCCGCAGGCATGCGCTCAGGAAGCGGCGACGGGGCCGCTGAGCATCCAGCGGTGCCCGAAGGGGTCGATGACCACGGCCATGCGGCCGTAGGGCTGGTCGGCGGGGGTGCGCTCGCTGGTGGCGCCCGCGTCGACGGCGCGCTGGTGCGCTGCATCGCAGTCGGCAACGCTGAGCACGATGCTCGATGCGCGGCCGGAGAGGGCGCGGGGGCTGACGACATCCAGTTCCGGATGTTCATCCGCCAGGTAGATGGTGACCGGGCCGATGGACAGCTCGGCATGACCGATGCGACCGTCGTCGCCCACGTAGCGCTCGCCGGTTTCGACTGCGCCGAAAGCCTGCCCGTAGAACTCGATGGCGGCTTCGGCGCCGCGGCATGCGAGGTAGGGCGTCGCACGGTAGATGGGAAACGCCGGGGCCGGCACATAGCTGCCAAAGCTCCATTCGTTGCCTTCGCAATCGAGGCACGAAAAGCCGGCGCCGCCATAGTGCTTCTCTTCGTAGTCTCGCGTGATGCTGGCTCCAGCCGATTTCACGCGCTCAAAGTGACGCCGCACATCTTCCACGTAGACGTAGGGCGCCGAGGACTGCGGGACGTCGTCGCGGGCCGAGCCAAGCATGAAGACGCCGCTGCCGAAGGCGAGCTCGGCATGGGCCACGGTGGACTTGTCTTCCCCCGGCGCGACCAGGAGCCGTTCAAACCCGAAGACGCGCTCCAGCCAGTCGATTGCCGCATAGGCGTCGCGATACATGAGGGACGGAAAGAACACGGGCATGCCATTGGGCGGGACCTTGGACATCGGTTGCTCCTCTGCTGCGGATGATGGCAACGAGTGTGCGGCCCGAAAGCGCGCGGGGGCTTGTACGATTTTCACCTGCTCAGAAATCGATAACGCCGCCGTTGTCAGCCACCATGCGGCGCCGGTATTCGCCCGGGGCGTAGCCTGTGAATGCCCGGAAGTCGCGCGACAGGTGCGCCTGGTCGTAGTAGCCACACTCGGCGGCGATATCGGTCCAGCGAGCCCGGGGCCGTTGCTCGAGCAATGCGAGTGCGCGTTCGAAGCGGAATACCCGCGCCAGGGTGCCCGGCGGCAGCCCGATTTCGCGTCGGAAGCGCACCACAAGCTGCTTGTGGCTATACCCGACCATTGAAGCCATCGTGGCGATGGGCAGACGATCCGGGCGCGACAGCTCTGCGGTAGTCCAGGCGATGTCCTCGGGCACGGGCGTCGCGCGGGCGAGCCGTTCCAGGATGGCGCGCTCGAGCGCTACGAAGCAGGCATCCCAGGACGGCGCGGCGCGGAGGCGCTCGACGAGAATGCGGCCTTCGGCACCGAGGACCTCATCGACCGGGAAGGCCCGGTTTGCCAGCTCCTGGAGCGGTAACCCCAGGAACATCCGCGCGCCGACCAGGGTGAAGTTGACCTGGATGCCGGCCTGTTCGCCGCCAGATTCGGTGAGGGCAAAAGAGTCGTGCGGCCCGGCGACGAAGGCATCGTAGGGTCGGGGCGTCCGGCCCGGGTCGGCAGGGGCACCAACGCAAATTGCGGGGCCAAGGCTTATCAGCAGTGGGACGATCGCAGACGGTACTTCGCGCCGGCGGCTGAAGCCGGCAATGTGCTCCCGGTAGACGGCGTACCTTTCGACATAGGGGGCCAGCAGGACGTGGGGCTGCCGCAGTTCGACTTCCCACGCGCCCAGTTCAGACTCGTGGCGGATGTATTGTCCTGGAGTCATTTGCGCAGCATAGCGGACGTATACGAGGACGGCTGCCGGGCAGATGGCGCTGCTACGCGAGCTGCGGCGTACTCCGCCAGGACCGGACGGCCGCGAAGTCACATGCCGCTCAAGGTGTGTTGTGGTGCGCGAATAGTTATGACACTGCATTGTGGGTGCGATGCTGTTGTTATGCCTGTCTTCGAGGCGATGGCTTACAGTCGATTTTGTTATCCATTCTGCCGGCAACGCCTTCTGCCGCGCACGAAACCGGAGGTATTCCCATGACACGACGAGAGGCAGCAGCCGAAGACGCAGTTCGTATGCGGACCACCGAGCAACTGGCGGGAATGGTGGTGGGGATAGCGGCGATTGTGCTTGCGGTGCTTGCCCTGCTCCGCGGATTCGCGGCGTTCACCTGGGGAACCGCGCCGGAGGCGCCGGTAAGCGACAACTTCGGGTCGGGCATGATGTGGATGATCCCGGCGATCACGCTATCGATCCTGGCCGTTGTGCTGGCCCGAGCGGACCATCGTCACAACACCCGTGACCGCGCCCAGACCCTGCACGTTGCGGCCTATGCCGGCGCTGTCGTGGCGATTGTCCTGGCCGCGCTGGGGCTTCTCACGGCATTCGACTGGATCGGGGCCGACACGACCGCGACGACCGGGATGCTGTGGGGCAGCGCCTCGATCGTTGCAGCGTTCATCACGCTGGGCCTTCACATCGCGGTCCCGACAACGGTGACCGACGAGGATTACCTTGTCAGCCTGGTCGAATCGCGGGTGCAGCCGCGGCCAGCAGGCGGGCCGGCCGCCCCGGCGCCGGAGCGCGAACCGGGAGCCTGAGCGACGGTGTAAACGCGAAGGTATAGCCGTGTGCGCCGGAAGTTGAACATAGGCCTGACGCCGGTAGGTTGGCGTCATGGATTTCAACTTCATTACAAACCGGCGTTGGAGCCCGCAGC
>SLAK01000007.1 GCA_007126855.1 Dehalococcoidia bacterium
CCATCGCTTCGAGCGTCTCGTCGCAAATGGCTGCCACCTCGGCTCGCCAGGTGCTCACGAGATCCGCCGCGCCATCGCGAGCCGCCTGCTCGATGCGTTCGAGCACATCGCCCAGCGGTCCCGCCCCAACGGCCCGCGCGCTGCCTTTCAGCCGGTGGGCAGCCGCCGCCACCGCCTCCAGGTCCTGCCGTGCGATGGCATCGTCGAGCTCGTGCCGCATTCGAGGCGCAGCGTCGCAGAAGGTCTGTGCAATCTCCATCGCGACCTGCGTCTCGTGGTCAGCCGCTTCCTCGAGCACGGCCCAGTCCACCAGCTCCGCTGGGTCCGGTTTCCGTGCCTCGTCGCCGGCCGCGTCTCCGCCCATATCGGTGCCCGGCACCCATTGCTGGATCACAGCCAGCAGAGCCTCCGGCCTGACCGGCTTGCTGACATAAGCGTCCATCCCTGCCTGGATGCACCGGTCCTCCACGCCCTCCATCGCATTTGCCGTGAGCGCGATGATCGGCGTGCGTTGCCCCGTCCCCGACTCCATTTCCCGAATCGCCTGCGTCGCCTCGAATCCATCCATCTCCGGCATCTGGCAATCCATCAGCACCATGTCGTAACGGAGCTGCTGTAGCGCGGCCACCGCTTCCTTTCCGTCGCCGACGCTATCCACCCGGCATCCCCAGCGCTCCAACATCCTCTCAGCCACTTTCTGGTTGATCGGGTTGTCCTCTGCCACCAGCACCCGCAGGCCCAGGTGCGGCTGTTGTGATCGCGGCTGAGGCATCGCGCTGAGCTTTGCTTCGACCACTGCGTCCTCGCCGCCGAGCAACCATATCGAGGTCTGCAGCAACGCTCGTTGCCGCACCGGTTTGGTCAGCACGGCCGAGGCCCCGTTGGTTTGCGCTTCGTCCGCGCCCATCGGCCCCGCCGATGTGAGCAGCAGCACGGGCGTTTCCCCCAGCCCGGCCTCGCCTCGCAGCCGCCGGATAGTCTCGATCCCGTCAATCCCGGGCATCCGCAGGTCCGTCACCACCAGGTCGAACTGGGCGTCCGGCGCGCCGGCGGCTTCGAGCGCATCCCGGCATGCCGAAGCTTCGACCACCTCGCATCCCGCATATTCCATCTGCCGCCTGATGACGCGCCGGTTCGTTTCGTTGTCGTCGATGACCAGCACGCGTTTCCCCAGCAGCTTCTCCAGGCCCAGCTCGGTCGTGGTGTTCGGTGACTTCTCCATCACCACGTGGACCCAGAACGTGCTCCCTTTCCCGGGCGCGCTTTCCACCCCCATCGTGCCGCCCATCAGCTCCACGATCTGCCGCGAGATCGATAGCCCGAGTCCGGTACCGCCGTATTGCCGAGTCGAGCTCCCGTCCACCTGCGTGAAGCTCTCGAATATTGCCCCCTGGTGCTCCTCGGCTATGCCGATGCCCGTGTCGTGGACATCGATCGCAAGTGTCACCGCCGTGTCGGTCTCGCTCACCACCGCCGCCGAAATCGAGACCTCGCCCTCTTCGGTGAACTTCAGTGCGTTGCCGGCAAGGTTCATGATCACCTGGCGTAGCCGGCCCGGATCTCCCCGCACCAGGTTCCGGAAGCGCGGCGGATCGATGGCCACGGTGAACTCCAGCCCGCGCTTGTGCGCCACCGGCGCCAGCAACTCCGCCACATCTTCCAGCTCGCTGCGTAGGTCGAAATCCACGTGCTCCAGCGTCATGTTGCCCGACTCGATCTTCGAGCTATCCAGGATGTCGTTGATAATCCCCAGCAGCGCCTCTGCGCTCGACCGCACTACCTCAACGTAGTCCCGTTGCTCGTCGTCCAGGTCAGTGTCCAGCAGCAACCCGGTCATCCCAATGACGCCGTTCATTGGCGTCCGGATCTCATGGCTCATATTGGCCAGGAATTCCGACTTTGCCCGCACCGATGCCTCCGCCCGCTCGGCAAGCTCCATCGCCTCGGCAGTCTTCTTTTCCAGCCCTTCGTTCAGCTTCCGCAGCCGCAGTTCGAGCGTCTTCTGCCCTGTGATGTCCCGCCCCACCGAATGCGCGAGCTTCGCGTCCGGGTTCGGGCTCACGTTCCAGGAAACCCAGCGGATCGCGCCGTTCTTGCCCACCACGCGCGCCTCCAGGTCGACCAACGGCTCGCCCCAGTGCCGCCGCACCCGCTCGACCAATGCCTGCCGGTCATCGGGATGGACAATCTCCACCAGCGTCTTGCCCAGCAGCTCCTCGGGCGTATAGCCAAGCATCCGTTCGTACGCCGGGTTCACCCGCACCATTCGCCCATGGTCATCGGTAGTGCAGAGCAGGTCGATCGACTCTTCGAACAGCCGGTCACGCTCCGCCTGGGCTTCCTTCTCGCCCGTGATGTCCCGGATGATCATCAGGAAGCCGCCGTCGGCAGCCCTGGTGATGCGGAACTCGTAATGGCCGGGGACCTCGCAGAACTCTGTCTCCGCTTCGGTGTGCGCCGGCTCACCTGTGCGGCGGGCTTCCTCCAGCGCGTCCATGATGTCCGGCATCTTGCCCGCCTGGATGCACGAACGCAGATCCCGGCCCGCCATCTCGTCCAGCCTGCTCGCCGCTGGATGTCCGTCCGGCGCCCGGACATCCAGCACCACGCCACTTCCATCCAGCCGGAACAACAGGTCCGGGATCGCCGTGATGATGTCCTCGGAGCGCTGCCGTTCCTCCTGCAACTCCTGCGCCGCCCGGTGCCGCTCCGTCACGTCCCGCGCAATGCCCTGGAAGCCGGTGACCTCGTCGCCGTCCATAAGCGACCGCAGGCTCACCTCAACAATGACCTCGTCC
>SLAK01000089.1 GCA_007126855.1 Dehalococcoidia bacterium
TGAAGCGCTCGAGTGGGCCCGCCTCGGCGGGCTCGTATTCGATGACTCGATCGCGCCAGTAGACCTGCCGCGGCCCGCGCGCCCCACCACCGCCGCCTCCGGGTGCGGAGCGGCGCTTGAAGGACCAGCCGAAGGCAATCATGAACAACACGATGCCGGCAAAGGACAGCCAGATGAAGGGGTCCCAGAAGCTGGCCAGGATAAGCCCGGCGACCATGGTGCCTGCGCCGGTGAACAGCAGCGTCGCCGGCGTCAGCGGCAAGGCTGGCAACGAGATCGAGCCGGTAAGCCTGCTCAGGAAGCCCGGCTGCTTCGCTCGCCTGCGCTTGTCGAACGGTATGGGCTCACGTTCCTTCTGCGAGGGATCCTTCTCGTCGCCAACGTCGAGCTTGGCGAGGATCTCCTCGATCTCTTTTTCGATCCGGTCCGGCTGCTTCGACATCCGCGCCTCTCGGCATAACGTTAGGCTATTCGCGGGCGCAAGTCGATGCCCACAATGCGAATTCGGCGTTCAGCTTTTGCCGATTGTCACAGCACTGTTAGCCCCAGCCGCCGCCTCCGGGCGTTTCGATACGCAGGCGGTCACCCTTATCAAGGCGCACCCTGGTATGGCCCGGGAGCCGTTGTTCCTCACCGTGGGCGTGTATGAGCGTATCGGCGCCCGGCTCACCGGCCTCCCCGCCCCCAAGGCCCCACGGCGCGTTCCGGCGGCGGTCGGCGATGATCGCCGCTTCCATCGGCTGGAGCGCCTCGACCTCCCGGACGACGCCGTCGCCGCCTCGATGAGCCCCGTCGCCGCCGCTGCCGTCGCGCAGCTCGAAGCGGTGGATGCGCACCGGAAGCGTCCGCTCGATGGACTCGACGGGTGTGTTCGCGGTGTTGGTCATGTGCGTCTGGATTCCTGACAGCCCCGGCCCGCGCGGCCCCGCCCCGGCGCCGCCGGGGATGGTCTCGTAATAGGCGAAGGGCGTGCCATCAGCCCGTTGCCCCCCGAAGGTGAAGTTGTTCATCGTCCCCGCGCTGGCGGCCGGGATGCGGTCCGGCAACGCATGGGCCAGGGCGCGGAAGACGACATCGGTGATGCGTTGCGAGGTCTCGACGTTGCCCGCCGACACCGCTCGCGGCGGGCGCGCGTTCACCAGTGAGCCTTCCGGGAGCACGAAGCGCAGCGGGCGAAAGCCACCTTCGTTCGAAGGTGCCTCGGCGGGCAGCAGGCAGCGGACGCAGTAGGCCACCGCCGACCGCGTTACGGCTGCCACCGCGTTCACGGACGCCTCCTGCTCCGGTGCAGTGCCCGTGAAGTCGAAGGTCATGGCGTCCCCTTCGATCGTGAGGCGAAGCACTATCGGTGCCTCGTTGTCACCCGGTAGCTCCACCGCGTCCTGGGCCTCGTACCGGCCGTCGGGCGCGGCGGCGATAGCGGCCCGGGTTAGGCGCTCCGTGTAATCCTTCAGCGCCGCCATCTGCGCCCGCAGCTCGGCCGTGCCATACCGCCGGCACAGCGCGTGCACCCGGCTTGCGCCGGTATCGAGCGCGGCGAGCTGCGCGTCGAAGTCGCCCAGGCGTTCCTCCGGTGTTCGCACGTTGCGGAGGATCATGGCGAGCAGCGCGTCGTTTCGTTCGCCCGCGTCGTAGAGCCGGAGCGGCGGGATGATGATGCCTTCCTGGTAGAGCTCGGTGGAGAGCGGCATCGAGCCGGCGCTCATGCCGCCGACGTCCGCGTGGTGCGCGCGGTTCGAAAGGAAGGCGACGATGTCGCCCTCCCAGAAGACCGGCGCGACCAGCGAGATGTCCGGGAGATGGGTCCCGCCGAGGTAGGGGTCGTTGACGATGGCGACATCGCCTTCGCGCCAGGGGGCGAGCGACTGTACCGCGCGGATGGCTTCGGGCATGGCGCCAAGGTGCACCGGGATGTGCGCGGCCTGCGCCACCATTTCCCCGCCGGGGTCAAACACGCCGCAGGAGTAGTCGCGCCGCTCCCGGATGTTCGGTGAATGTGAGCTCAGCCCCAGTGTGACGCCCATCTCGTCGGCGATGGAGGCAAGCAGCGCGTTCCAGACGGCAAGGCGGGCGGCTTCGCTGGTCATGGCGATGGCTCCAGCAGCAGGTTGCCGGCGTCGTCGACGACCCCGCGCCAGCCGCCGGGCACGAAGCTGGTCGCGTCCTCCTGAACGACCACAGCGGGGCCGTTAAGTACGGCGCCTACGGGAAGCGAGGCCCGGCTGACTATTCGGCCCGCCGCCGAGCTGCCGTCGATCGGCGCTTGCGGGCTGCCGTCGCCGGCCGCAAGGGGGATGGATGGCGGCGCAGCCTCCACGCGGGCCCGCAGGTTCACCAGCTCCACGGGCCGGGATTCCGCCGCGAAGCCGTAACGGCGGGCGTGGGCCGCGTGGAACGCCCGTGCAAATTCGGTGTGCTCTGGTCTCTCGACTCCAACGCGCAATTCGTGGGCCTGGCCGCGGTAGCGCATGTCGGCGCTCCACGTGAGGCGCTCCACGGCGAAGCCCTCCGCCGTGAAAGCGGCGCGCGCTTCGTCCTCCAGCGCCCGGGCGCCCTGCTGGGGGGAGTCTGCCACGCCGGCGCCGAGCTCGATGAGCATGGCCTGGCTGCGCTCGAGCGCTTCCGGCGCGGTGAGCATCCCCAGGGCCGAAAGCACGCCCGGAACGCGCGGCACCAGGACGCGAGGAATGCCAACTTCTTCGGCAACCTGGCAGGCGTGGAGTGGCCCGGCGCCGCCGAAGGCGACCAGGGTGAAGCCTTCGGGGTCGTGCCCGCGCTCCAGGCTCACGCGGCGGATGGCGCGGGCCATGTTGGCGTTGGCGACCTGTGTGACCGCTTCGGCCATCACTTCCGGAGCGCCGAGGCTGGTGAGGGCCTCGTGCGCCCGGGCGGCGTCCGGCAGCAGCGAACCGCCCAGCGGCTGGTGTTCCCAGAGGCGGCCAAGCACGAGATTGGCGTCGCTCACCGTGGGGAGGGTCCCGCGCCCGTAGCAGGCCGGGCCCGGGTCGGCGCCGGCGCTTTCCGGGCCGACGGTCAGCGCGCCCCCTTCGTCGACCCGCGCGATGGACCCGCCCCCTGCACCGACGGTCTCGATGTCGACCAGCGGCGCCTGGACTGTCATGCCGTCGACTTCGGTCGTGTTGCGCAGAGTCACTTCGCCATCGCACAGGGCGACGTCCGTGCTGGTCCCGCCCATGTCGAAGCTGATGATGCGGTCGAAACCGGATTGCGCCGCCACCGCCCGCGCGCCAAGCACGCCCCCGGCCGGGCCACTCAGGATCATCGAAACGGGGCGGGAGGCAGCCTCACCTGCGGCGCTGAGCCCAGCGGCGGAATGCATGATGCGCAGGCGGGCAAGGCTGGCTTCGAGCCGCGAAACGTAGCCGGCGACCGTTGGCTGCAGGAAGGCATTGATGGCGGTGGTGCTGGCGCGCTCGTATTCCCGGTATTCCGGCAGCACTTCCGCCGAGGCGCAGGCGGAAAGCCCGCAGGCTTCGAGCGCGCGCAGGATGCGCAGCTCGTGCTCCGGGTTGGCATAGGAGTGCAACAGGCAGATCGCGAAGGCCTGGCTGCCGCTCGACTTCGCGGCGTCGACCACGCGCTCGAGCTCGGCATCATCGAGAGGGACGATGGTGTTGCCTTCGTGGTCGAGCCGTTCGCGCACGGGAATGACATCGCCGCGCCGCACAACGTGGGGCGTCCGCTGCGGTTCGAGCTCGTAGAGACGGGGGCGCGTTTGCCGGCGTATCTCCAGCAGGTCCTTGAAGCCTTCGGTGACGATGAGCACGGTGCGCGGGCCCTTGCGTTCGAGCAGCGCATTGGTGGCGACCGTGCTTCCGTGGACGACCCGCTCGAAGTCATCCCGTGGCGTGCCGGCCAGGACGCTCTTCTCCGGGGCTTCGGGTGTCGAAAGGCGCTTCCAGGTGCGCAAGCCATCTTCGCGGGCTTCCACGAAGTCCGTAAAGGTGCCGCCGACGTCGATGCCGAGGTGCCGCATGGCTCTGTATTGCACCGTGTGCCTGGCGGGCGCGCAACCTGGGCTGTCGGGTACGGGCTAGCGGACGGTCACGCAAGGATCCCTTCCAGTCACCCTGGTTGAAACCGGATATCACGATTTGCGTTGACAGCAAGCGTATACTGACGGCATTTCACGGTCGGCGTACGTGAGGCCGCAACGGAGGGCAACAATGAAGCGGTCGTTATTCCTGCTGCTTATCGTCACCGTTTTCGTTGGCACGATCGCGAACGGGCCGGGCAGCCCCGCGCTTGCGGTTGGCTCCGAGATTGTTGATCGGGGGCTTGTTGAGGGTAACGGCCCGCCGTTCGCAGAAAATGAGATAGTGGTCCGCTTTCGTGACCGGGCTTCACCCGCCGCAATCAATGCGTTGAACGCAGCGCACGGCGCGACCGTGGCCAAGGCTCAGCCACGGTCAGGGTTGCAGCGGCTTCAGCTCCCGGAAAACGCGAATCTGCAGGCGGTACTCGCGGCATATCAACGAAGCCCCATCGTGGAAGAAGCGGCGCTCAATTACACGGTGCGCCTGTTCGAGTTCCCGAATGACCCCAATTACCCGTACCAGTGGCACCTGCACGACACGGTCGGCGGCATGTGGGCCGAGTCAGCATGGTCCGAATCCACTACCCACGGCAGCGGTGTAACGGTCGCCGTCATCGACACCGGGGTCGCCTACGAGGACTACGTACGCCAGCAGAGCGGCTTCTTCTTTGCTCCCACCTTCACCTTCAAGCAGGCGCCCGACCTGAGCGGCACGACCTTTGTCCACCCCTGGAACTTCATCTACGACGATGAGCACGCGAACGACGACCACGGCCATGGCACGCATGTCGCCGGGACCGTGAGCCAGGACACAAACGACGGGTACGGCGTGGCCGGGGTCGCGTTCAATAGCACGATCATGCCGATCAAAGTCTTGGACTACTCGGGGTCCGGCAGCGGCGACGATCTCGTTGAGGCAATCCACTACGCGGTTGACAACGGGGCACACATAATCAACATGAGCCTTGGGTTCCCGAATACCGGCGAAGAAGATGCCGACGGCAACGTCTGTACGGAGGTGGCGGGACTATCTACAGCACTCGACCACGCTTACGACAACGATGTGGTGGTGGTTGCCGCAGCGGGCAACGACGGCGGCATCGTCAGTTGTCCGGCCGCCTATCCAACGGTGATTTCCGTCGGCGCTACCGACTTCCTGGGCGAGGTCACCAACTATTCCAACCGCGGGGACAGGCTGGACCTCACCGCCCCCGGCGGTGACCCGAATGTGGATCAGAGCGGCGACGGCTTCAGCGATGGCGTGCTGCAGGAAACCTACTGCTCTCCGGGCTCGTACATCATTCTCGTCGGTGGGAACTTTGACGAATTCTGCAGCGTGTTCATGTCCGGCACGTCGATGGCCGCGCCGCATGTGGCCGGCGCGGCAGCCCTGCTCCTTGGAGAAAACGGCAGCCTTACACCAGACCAGGTGCGCGACATCCTCACGTCCACCGCCCGCGAGCGCGGCACCCCCGGCTGGAACCCGGAATACGGATGGGGGCTGCTGGATGCGTACACGGCGGTCCAGGCAGTCGGTTCGATCGAGCCGGAGCTCGCAGGCGCCATCGCTGGCACGGTCACCGAAGCCGGAACCAATGCCCCGATCGAAGGGGTGCTGGTGGCCGTGGTGGAGACCGGGCTGTCGGCGGAGACGGACAGTCAGGGTGCGTACAGCATCGAGGACCTCTCGCCGGATACATACGAGGTGACCGCCTCGGCCGAGGGCTATGTGTCGGCGACGAAAACCGTCACGGTCGAGGACGGCCAAACGGCGGACGCTGATTTCGCGCTGGACGCGGTTCAGCCCGAAACCGGGACCGTGAACGGAACGGTGACCGATGCCGATTCAGGACAGGCGATTGCAGGCGCCACGATTGAATTGAACGGCACTGAGACCACCACGGACAGCCTTGGCGAATACAGCATTGAAGACGTGTCTCCGGGGACATACACGGTGACCGCTAGGGCCGAGGGTTATGTGTCGACGACGCAAACCGTCGCGGTCGAAGGCGGTGAAACGGCGATCGCCGACTTCAGCCTCAACCCCGACCTTGTACTTGGGACCCTCACCGGTACGGTCAGCGATTCCGGCACAGGTAGCGGCATCGCTGGCGCATCAGTTTTTGTCCAAGGCGACGGCTTCTCCACTTCGACGTCCACCGACAGCTCCGGTACGTACACCATCAACGACATCCCCGTCGGTACATACACGGTGACGGCCTCCGCGGATGACTACGAATCCGAGAGCGTCGAAACCGCAATCGCTGAAGGCGACAACACGCTCAACTTCAACCTCGACCCCGTCGACGTTGGCACGGTGCGCGTCGCGTCGATCGAATACAGCACGCGCGGCGGGAGGCTCAACGACCGCCACCTTGAAGTGACGGTGAGCGTTGTGGACGGCGAGGACGCGCCGGTCGCCGACGCGACGGTCTCCATCGACCTTTCACGAAACGGCGACGATCACCGGTCATTCAACGGCACCACCGGCAACGACGGTACTGTGCGCTTCACCGTCAACAACGCTCCAGACGGCTGCTACACGGCCGAGGTCACCGGTGTCTCAGCGGGTGAGCTCACCTGGGACGGAAGCACGCCGTCGAATGCCTTTGGAAAGGGACAATCCTGTCCAGCGGCACTCGTTGAGTAGGAGACGGCGACAACGCCGTTTCCTCTATCGCCCGCCCCCGGCCGGTTCCCTGCGGCTCAAACGTGCTCCTTTACGCGCTCCGCCAGCGTCCGCGTGAAGCCGATGGTGCTGGCGATGTCGTCGATTTCCGCTTCGCGAATGCCCTTGACCGAGCCGAACTTGCGGAGCAGAGCCTTTTTCCGCTTCGGCCCGATGCCCGGGATGGTGTCGAGCGCGCTCTGCACGGAGGCCTTGCCGCGCACCTTGCGGTGATAGGTGATGGCGAAGCGGTGGGCTTCGTCCCGGATGCGCTGCACCAGGAAGAGCGCCTCGGAGCCGCGCGGCAGTATGATCGGTTCATCTTCGTCGGGGACGAACACTTCTTCGTGCCGCTTGGCCAGGCCGACAGCCGGGATGTGGTGCACCCCCATTTCCTGCATCGCCTGGCGCGCTGCCGAGAGCTGGCCCTTGCCGCCGTCGATGATCACCAGGTCGGGCAGGTCCCACCGATCACCGTCCGGTGCCGGGGGTTCGGCGGTGCTGCCATTTGGCGACGGCGCCGCGTGGCGGAAGCGCCGCTTCAGGATCTCATGCATCGTCGCGTAGTCGTCGGCGCCCGTGACGGTTTTGACCTTGAAGCGGCGGTACTGGTTGCTCGCAGGTTTGCCATCGACAAAGACGACCATGCTCGACACGGGGTTTGCGCCCTGGATGTTCGAATTGTCATAACATTCGATCCGGCGCGGGACATCCGGCAGTGACAGCTCTTCGCGAAGCTGGTCGAGCGCCTGGTTCGTCCGCGTGGAGTCGGCCAGCCATTTCACCCGGAGCATGTCGAGCGCTTCTTTCGCGTTGTCGTTCGCGAGCTCGACAAGCCTCTTCTTCTCGCCGCGCTCCGGCACGCGGATCTCGACCTTTGTCCCGCGCTTCTCGGTCAGCAGTTCCTCAAGCGCATCGGCGTCCTCCACCGGCGAAGGGACGAGTATGAGCTTCGGGATGGACTGGGCGCTTTCGTAGTACTGCAGCAGGAAGTTGCTGAGCACCGTCGCGTCGTCCTCTTCGCTCGCGCCTTCGAGCACGAAGTTGTCGCGCCCCACCATCTGCGGCCCGCGGATGAAGAACACCTGCACGCACGCCTGGTCCCCGTCGCGCGCCAGGCCGAAGACGTCGGCATCGGCGTCTTTCGTCGTTGCCACCATCTGGCGCTCGACGGTCCGCTCGATGGCGCGGATCTGGTCGCGGATCATTGCGGCGCGCTCGTATTCGAGCTGCTCGGCTGCTTCGTCCATCTGCCGGTGCAGCCTGGACAGCACCGCATCGGTCTGCCCTTCCAGGAACAGCAGCACCTGGTCGATGACCTCGCGGTACTCTTCCGGCGTGCAGAAGCTCGTGCAGGGCGCGATACAGCGCTTGATGTAGTAGTCCAGGCAGGGCCGCGGGTCCTTCCCGGTGATCTCCTTCGTGCACGAGCGCCAGGGGAAGAGCTTCTTCACCAGGTCGAGCGTCGCGCGGACCGAGCTGGCGCTGGCGTATGGCCCGAAGTAGCGCGCGCCATCGCGCTCGACGCGGCGCGTGATATACACGCGTGGCCACGGGTTCTGGACATCGACTTTCAGGTAGGGATAACGCTTGTCGTCCTTCAGCCGGATGTTGAAGAAGGGCTGGTGGCGCTTGATCAGCGTTGCTTCGAGGATCAGCGCTTCGCCTGCGTTGCTTGTGACGATGTATTCGAAGTCGTCGATCTGGCGGCGCATCTGGAACACCTTCGGCTGCAGCGAACGCGGCGACCCGAAGTACGAGCGCACACGGTCCTTCAGCCTGGCCGCCTTGCCGACATAGATCACCTCGCCGCGGGTGTTGCGGAAGATGTACACGCCGGGCTTTGCGGGCAGAGCGTCGAGTTGCTTTCGCAGCTTCTCGGAAACGGTGGAGGAGCGTGCCGCCATGGTCTCAGTGTACCGGGGGAGGCTGCCGATACTCACGTTGCGTGAGCCCGGCGCTTCAGATAGATGCGCTTCCATTTTGGATGCATAATGGAAGCACCATGGCAACACTCACCTTGAAGAACGTGCCCGACGATCTCTACAAGGCGCTAAAGGAGGCGGCGGCGAAGAACCGGCGCAGCCTCAACCAGGAGGCGATCCTGCGGCTGGAGCAGGCCGTCCCGGGGAAAGCCGAAAGAGATCCCGAGGAAATCATTGCCCGGCTGCGCAGATTCCAGGCCACCATCCCACCGGAAAAGCGTGCCGCCACCCGGGAAGAGATTGATCGCTGGAAGCGGGAGGGCCGCGCCTGATTGTCGTTGATGTCAATGTGATAGTCCTCGGTGGCGTCAGACCGGACCCGAGTGACGTGGTTGAACAGCTGTTGCGCATCGATCGCGATTGGGCGGCGCCACTGCTCTGGCGAAGTGAATTCCTCAATGTGCTTGCAGCGTACATTCGTCTTCGAGGTTGGGAGTTAGACGACGCGATCAATGCCTACCATGAAGCGAGCTCTCTCATCGTTCATGAGGAGCTTGCCGTCCCGGAAGAAGTGCTGGCACTCATATCGGGCTCCCCCTGCACCGCGTATGACCTGCAATACGTTGCCCTTGCGCAAAAGCTCCGCGTGCCCCTGGTAACCTTCGACAAACAGCTCCTCGCCGAATTCCCCGGCATGGCAGTCACGCCCGAAGAATTCGTGGGCTCGAATTGACAGCGTCCCGCCAAACGAGCCCGTTGCCCGGCCTCGCGTAGAATCGCTCCGTACCACACTGCCTTCAGGACTGGAGCTCGCACATGACCTACGAAGCCATCCGCTACGACGTCGATCAGGGTGTCGCCGTCATCACGCTCAACAAGCCCGAGCGGCTCAACGCCTTCGACGACCAGATGCTCGCCGAGTGGACCGACGCCGTCCAGCGCGCCGACCAGGACCGGGACGTCCGGGCCATCGTCATCACCGGCGCCGGGCGCGGCTTCTGCAGCGGCATGAATGTAGCCGATGAGGCGGGCGGCGATGGCGTGTTGAAGTCGCAGTCCACCGTGGCAGAACGCCGCCACAGCCTCCGCGACCGGGTGCACCCCATCCCGCGCGCGCTCATCCAGCTCGAGAAGCCTTACATCGCGGCGCTAAACGGCGCTGCCGCAGGCGCCGGGATGGATATGGCCAGCATGGCGGACATCCGCTTCGCCAGCTCGACCGCGCGCTTCGGCATGACCTATGTGCGCATGGGGCTCATCCCCGGTGACGGCGGCTGCTACACCTTGCCGCGAATTGTCGGCACCGCGAAGGCGCTTGAGCTCATCTGGTCCGGCCGTCTCTTCGATGCGCAGGAGGCGCTGGAGATTGGCTACGTGTCCGCCGTGTACGAACCAGACGAACTGATGCCGAAGACGCTGGAGTTCGCCCGGCAAATTGCGAAAGGCCCGGCGCAGGCTGTCCAGCTATCGAAGAAGCTGGTGTACCGGTCTGAAAACATCTCTTTCGACGACCACCTGGACATGGCGCAGATGGCAATGTTCATTGCCCAGACCACCGAAGACGCGAAGGAAGGGCCGAAGGCCTTCGTCGAGAAGCGGGAGCCACAGTTCAAGGGCTATTAGGCTGCGACTGCGCCATGCGCAGCTTTTTGCTAGTCTACGAATCAGGTCGGAGCGTGGCGCAGCCTGGTAGCGCACCTGAATGGGGTTCAGGAGGTCCCGCGTTCAAATCGCGGCGCTCCGACCAGATCCACCCTCTCGTAGTCAGCGGCGACACATGAACCCTTGTGTGGAGTGTTCCGTGCGCGCGCTGACGTGCTAAATCGCATCGAGATCACTTGAAACCAGCACAAACCCGGCGCCTCCTCCGTGACGGCGCCGGGTTTGCCTTGCCGGCCCCCTGCTACCCCGGCGCCTGGTTCGTTTCGTGACGTGCGCGCGCTGCGGGTGACTCAAAAAGGACGCCGGCGTTGGTTAGCTCGGCAATCTCATCGGCGGAAAGGCCGAGGCGGGAAGAGAGCACCTCGACGTTGTGTTCGCCGAGCTGAGGGGCTGGCCCTCGCA
>SLAK01000209.1 GCA_007126855.1 Dehalococcoidia bacterium
AGGGCTGCACCGTCCGCCGCCGGGCAGATGGCTGGCGCGCCTGGAGCCGCTCCTGCACACGCCGGAAGTCCTGCGCGCTGATGAGCGCGGGGTGGCTGTCCGGCACCTTCACGCCGAAGCGGGAATAGGTGCCCAGATAGGTGCGGTTGCGAAGGATGTCGCGAATCGAAACCATGCTCCAGCGGCCACCGCTGCGGGTGGTGATGCCTTCTTCGTTCAGCCGGCCTGCTATGAGCCGGATACCCATGTTCTCGGTGAGATAGAGGCGGTAAATATAGCGGACGACCACGGCCTCTTCCGGCACGATTTCCAGCCGCCGCCGCGGGCCAACGCGGTAGCCATAGGGCGGGCGCCCGAGTGCTTCGCCGCGTACGGCCCGGCGCCGCATTGCCGAGCGCACACGCTCCGAAACGGGCGTGCCTTCGCCCCGCTCAGCCCACCGCTCAACGATGGTGCGGGCGGCGTCCTCTTCATCGGAGGCTGAATAGACCTGCACGCCGGTCTCTTCGATGGTGAGCAGCTTCATGGCCGCGTGCCCCAGGTCTGTTCCCAGCACGCCCACGCAATCGACGACCACGATCGTGAAGCCGCGGCTCCCGCGCCGCAGGTAACTGAGCATCTGCTGGAAGCCGGATTCTTCCGGTTCCTGGCCTTCGGTATCGACGAAGGTGGCGGCAACTTCGTAGCCATGGCGGGCGCAGAAGTCGAGGAAGGTGCGGTTTTGCTCTCCAATGGACCGCACCTGCCCGTCTTTCCGTGCTCCTTCGACGAAATAGCCGATCGCGTGCACAGGCCTACCCCGGGGCGAGAATCTTTTCGCAGTTAGGGCACTGGGCCACCGCGTCGCGCAGCAACACCTGCTTCCGCAGCGCATCGGGGATGGCGACCCGGCAAGCGCCACAGGCCTGGCCCTGGAGCCGTGCAACGGCAGCGCCGCCCTTGCGCTTGCGCAGGTCTTCGTAGATCTGCAGCGGCCGCGGCTGAACCTGGCTGGCCTGCTCGGCGCGGCGTTCCCGGGCCGCGGCCAGGGAATCTTCGTAGCGGCGCAGTTCGGTGCGAAGCTCCCTGTGCGCTGCTTCGCGCGCCTGTTCAGCCTCCTGCACTGCCTCTTGCGCTGCGGTGCGCCGGCTTTCCAGCTTTTCCAGCCGGTCCATGATCTCTAGCAGCTCGTCTTCAAGCTGGCTGCGCTTCTTCTTCAGCGAGTCCACTTCTTGCTGGATGGACATCAGCTCCTTAGAGCTCGTCACCGAGCCGCTGAAGAGCCGCTTCTCCTCGGGTTCGATGCGTGCGGTCAGGTCTGCGATCTCCCCATCGAGCCGCCGCTGCGTCCGCTCGTGCTGCGCGATGCGTTCTTCCACGTGCTGGAGCTGGCGCCGCGCATTGTCGAGCTGTTCACTGCGGGCGAGGCGGTCCTGGATCGAGGCGATCCCGGCCTGCAGCGTTGCGAGCTGGTCATCGATTTCCTGGAGGCTGGCGATCTCGAAAACGACACTCATGAAAAGGCTAACCCTAGCGCTAAGCCTAGACGCCGGGACCACCGCCGGTAAACGGTGCGGGCCGCAAGGCAGGGGGAATTTGCAGGAATGTTACGTTTGTGGCGCGCTTATGGTGGGCGGGCCTTCGCCGCGGAACCCTGTCTATACTGAGATCAGGGTCTCGCACGAAGGAGGTTGAGCATGTTGTTTCATGTGAGCCGGCTCCTTCAGGAACCGGTGGGGACGAAGCGGTGGTATGAGTTGCAGGCTGAACCTCCCGTGCACGGTGGCAAAGCCACCCTGACGCGCACGCCGACCGGCGTGCTGGTGGAAGCGCAGGTCGATGTGGTGCTGGAAGCGGAATGCAGCCGCTGCCTGACCGCGTTCGGATACCCGCGGCGCGTGAACATCGAAGAGGTGTTCTATCAGCAGGTGGATGTGCACACGGGTACACCGATAGAAACAGAGGCAGACACAGATAACTTCTTCATTGACCGCAAGCACACGATCGACATTAGCGAAGCGGTACGTCAGTATGAGGTGATGGCCGCAGAGATGCAGCCGCTGTGCCGGCTTGACTGTCCCGGCATTTGTGCGCAGTGTGGCCGTGATCTGACAGAAAGCGCGTGTGCGTGTACGGGACCGCCCATCGACCCACGGTGGCAGGCCCTGGAAGCGCTAAAGCACCGGTAGGTCATGAGCAAAGACGTGAAGGAGCCTCGATATGCCACCGCTACCCAAGCGGAAGTATCCGAAATCCCGCCAGGGAAAGCGTCGCAGCCACATCGCGGCGAAGCTTCCCCATGTGGTGGAGTGTCCACAATGTCACAGTCCACGACTGGCCCACACGGCGTGCAGCATATGCGGGACGTACCGGGGACGCGAGGCCATCGCGATCCCGTCGCCCGACCTGGAAGAGTAAGCGCACCGGACTCCGCGACGTCTTTCCTCACCTATCGCGAACCGGCCCGGCAGGAGCGCGTGTTTGTGTTCCCCGGCCAGGGCGCCCAGTTTGTGGGCATGGGCAAAGACCTCTACGAGCAGTTTCCTGCTGCCCGCGAAGTCTATGACCGCGCCGATGAGATCCTGGGCTTCGGCCTCAGCAAGCTCTGCTTTGAAGGCCCGGAAGAAGAACTCCAGCAAACCAGGAACACCCAGCCCGCCATCGCCGTGACAAGCCTGGCGCTGCTCAGAGTCGCCATCGAGGAGTCCCCGACGCTCGCCGAACAGCCCGGATACGTGGCCGGGCATTCCCTCGGCGAATATTCCGCGCTCGTCGCCGCCGGCTCCATGCCCTTCGACGACGCGATCCGGCTGCTCCGCACACGGGGCGAGCTGATGCAATCCGCGGGCGAGAAGAACCCGGGCACGCTTGCGGCGGTCCTGGGTCTCGATGTCGTCGACTGCGAGGAGATCTGCCGTGAGTCCGGCGCCGAGCTCTGCAACATCAATGCGCCGGGCCAGCTCGTGATTGGCGGGACGAAGGAATCTGTCGTCCGCGCGCTCGACTACGCGAAGGCGCGTGGCGCGGCCAAGGTCATCCCGCTGAGCGTGAGCGGCGCGTTCCACTCCTCGCTCATGAAGCCCGCCGGCGAAGGCATGGTGCGGCCCGTGGCGACGGCGGCTATTCGCGACCCGCTCATCCCGGTTGTCGCCAACTGCAATGCCACGCCCATATCAGACGAAACCAGCGTCCGGCATGAGCTTGTCGACCAGGTCTGCAAGCCCGTGCAGTGGAGCCAGACCGTCGAGTTCCTGGGCAAGGCCGGGGCGACCACGTTCATCGAATTCGGCCCCGGGCGCGTGCTCACCGGCATCATCAAGCGGATGCTGCGGAAGTCGACCTGCATCAACGTGAACAGCGCAGAGTCGGTCCGGGTGGAGCTGTAGACGGCCATGACACAGCTTGCGGGCCGCAAGGCGCTGGTCACGGGAGGATCGCGGGGAATCGGGCGGGAAATCTGCCGTGCGCTCGCCGCGCAGGGCGCATCCGTGGCGGTCAACTACCGCACCTCCCCCGAGGGCGCCGAGGACGTTGTGAAAGACATCACCTCGGCCGACGGCGAAGCCTTCGCCGTGGAGGCCGATGTCGCCGACCCTGACGCGGCACAGGCGCTCGTGAAAACCGCCGCCGAGCGCCTCGGCGGGCTCGACATCCTGGTGAACAACGCCGGCATCACCCGCGACGGCCTGTTGATGCGCATGTCGACCGATGACTGGGACGCCGTGCACCAGACCAATCTGCGCGGCACCTTCCTGGTGACCAAGGCGGCGGCGCGCCACCTGCTGCGTTCCGAGCAGGGCCGCGTGGTAAATATCACCAGCGTCGTCGGCGTCATGGGCAACGCGGGCCAGGCAAACTACGCGGCCGCGAAGGCCGGCATCATCGGCTTCACCAAGGCCGTGGCGCGCGAGCTGGCATCGCGCAAGGTGACCGTGAACGCGGTGGCGCCCGGCTTCATAACGACAGACATCACGGCGGACCTTTCGGAAGCGCAGGTCGAAGGCGTACTGGCGCAGATCCCGCTCGCGCGCCTGGCGGGCCCGGAGGAAGTGGCGCCGGTGGTGGCATTCCTGTGCGGGCCGGGCGCCGGCTATATCACCGGGCAGACCATCCACGTGGATGGTGGGCTGGTCATGGTGTGAAAGAGAACGTCTTACGGCGCGTGCGCCATGTGGTGCTCGAGTCACTCTACGAAGGCGAGACGTCGACTCACGACCCCGAGGTCACTTTCCAACGCCGCATCCGGGAGCTCTCAGAAGAAGATGAAGAAGTGGGCGAACATGGGCCGAAAAGCTTTGGGCTGGGTATGCTACGCGGGGTGCTCGGCCGGCAACGGGAGCTCGATGCGATGATCCAGCAAGCCGCACCACGCTTTCCGCTGGAAAGCATGGCGGTCGTTGACCGCAATATTCTGAGGCTTGCACTATGGGAGCTCGTTACCCATACTTCGGCGCCGACTGGCGCTGTGGTTAACGAAGCAGTGGAGCTTGCGCGACGCTATGGTGGCGAACGCACTCCGGGCTTCGTCAACGGAGTGCTACGGACCTTAGCGGAGAAGGTTCGCGGAGCTGGCGCAGCCAGCAACGTGCCGGACCCGCAGGAACATCCGAATCAAAACAATCAGGAGAGCAGCTAAGTGGCCACAGTTTTTGAACGTGTCCGCGCCATCGTAGTGGAACAGCTTGGCGTCGACGAAGAGGACGTAACCCCGGAGGCATCATTTGTCGACGATCTGAATGCGGACTCGCTGGATCTGGTAGAGTTGATTATGTCTATCGAGGAAGAGTTCACCGGTGACGCGGAACTCGAAATTTCCGACGAGGACGCCGAAAAGATCACGACGGTGCGAGACGCCGTAGACTATTTGAAGGAGCATGGCGTCGAAGACAAGTAAGACGCCATAACCCGGGCTCCTGCAACCGGGCGCTGACCCGGGGGAGGCGAGGGTGGAATTCCTCGGCGTTGGCTACCAGGAGATTTTGGTCATCCTGGTGTTGATGCTCATCGTGCTGGGGCCAGAACGGTTACCCGAAATGGCTTTCCAGATCGGCAAGGGCGTGCGCAAAATGCAGCGCTACGCCCGCGCCGTGCGTGATGAATTCAGCGAGGAATTCCAGTACCTCGAAGAACAGTACAACACCGTCCGCGGCGACATCGACGAAGCCCGGCACGACCTGGAACGCGAGCAGCGCGAGCTCGACCGCGACGTCCGCGAGGTGGATCGCGAGCTGCAGCAGGCATCGCGAGAGGTCGACCAGTCGGTATCCGGCGAGACCAGGAAGGACAGCCGGGGCAACGTGGTGCCCATCTCGGCCGCGGCGTCACAACAACAGCAGAAGCGGCCCGTGCGGCCCGGCGAGAAGCCATCGCGGCCCTCACCCGCCGAACGCAAAGCAGCTGCGGCCAAAGGCAAGAGCAGCGCAGCGACCGCCACTCGATCGCCCGCGAAGCGCGACAACAAACCCAGCACAGACGGCGAGGGCAAGGACAAGGACTCCGGACCTCCGCTTGTCTTCTAGCAGGCAGGCATGACGGCACAGCCCAGTCCCGAAGAAGCACAGGACGATCCGGTAGCACAGCAGGCCGGCGGATACGCCGGCGGGCCGGAACTGACCCTGATGGAGCACCTGAAAGAGCTCCGCAACCGGGTCATCATCATGGCGGTCGCGGTAGTAATCGGCATTGTCGTGTGCTTCATCTTCTGGGAGAACATCATGAGCTGGCTGATGGCGCCGGCGCGGTCGCACAATCCCGAATTCACCTTGTCCGCCTTCTCGCCCATGGACCGCGTGGCGGCCATGTTCCGCATCGGCTTCATGGGCGGCATCCTGCTTGCCTCGCCGGTCATCGTCTACCAGATCGTGGCCTTCATCGTGCCCGGGCTCACGCCCAGCGAGCGGAGAATGCTGCTGCCCGCGCTATTCGGGGTGGCGTTCTTCTTGCTTCTCGGCATGTCCTTCGCCTACTGGATCCTGCTGCCGGTGGCGTTGGAATTCCTGCTGAACCTGGGTTCCGGCGACATCCAGAACGTGATAGGCATCCGGCAATACGTGGACTTCACCACGCGCGTGGTCTTCTTTGTCGGTCTCGCCTTTGAGCTGCCCATGGTCATCGCCCTGCTGGCGAAGCTCAACATGGTGAACTGGCGGCAGCTGTTGGGCTTCTGGCGCTATGCCATCGTGCTGGTCTTCGTGATCGGCGCTATCGCGACGCCCACGCCCGACCCGCTGACCCAGGCCATGGTCGCAGGGCCGCTCTTCACCCTCTACTTCGTCGGCATCCTCTTCGCCTATCTGATCGGGCCAACGCCGCCGCCGAAACTCGCGCCGCCGGCGTGAGCGCAGACGCCGCGGGGAAACGCCGGGGCTCGCTCCTGGCGGGGACCGGCGCGGCGGGTGGCTTCTTCTCCGGCATCACCGGTGTTGGCGGCGGCGCCATCATGGTGCCCTTGCTGACGGGCATCCTTGGCATGCCACAGCACCGGGCGCACGGCACCTCGCTCGTAGTCATCGCCTTCGCCGCGGTTGCGGGGGTCGCGGTCTACGCGTGGAGCACATCGATCGACCCGGTGCTCACGGCCATGTTGCTGGTGGGGTCAATGGGCGGGGCCTACATTGGAGCCCGGGGCGCCAGCCGGATACCGGCCATGCGCCTGCGCCAGGTCTTCGGCATCTTCCTGCTGCTGACTGCCGCACGCCTCCTGGCCTTCGACGACCCGGGACTCACGATGACCATGCCCGGCTGGGCGGTGCCGCTGTTCGGCGCTCTGGTGGGGCTCGTGGGCGGCGTCGCGGCGGGCGCGCTTGGCATCGGTGGCGGCGCCATCTTCGTGCCCGGCATGGTGATCCTCCTTGGCGCCGGCCAGCACGAAGCCCAGGGCGTCTCGCTGGCGGTGATCGTGCTCACAGCCAGTGTCGGCGCGCTCACGCATTACCGCCATGGGACGGTGGATGTGCGCGCGGCAGGCTGGATCGTGCCGGCGTCGTTGCCTGCGGGAGCGGCCGGGGCCCTGGTTGCGGCATTTCTTGATGCTGCGACATTGCAGCGAATCTTCGCGGCCGTCATCCTTGCCGTGGGCGTGCAGATGGTGATGACCGCAACGCTGCGAATCCGGCGCGAAGGCCGGCTGCAAACTCCCGGTGGGGCAGACGTACCATGAACGAGCTCGTTTACCGCGCGGAAGACCTCTACGGGCGCATCCGCAACTGCCAGGCTTGTTCGCTGGCACAGACGCGGACGCATGCGGTGCCGGGGGAAGGCCCGCTCGACGCCGAGGTATTATGTATAGGCGAAGGGCCCGGAATGCAGGAGGACAAGCAGGGACGGCCGTTCGTTGGCGCGGCAGGTCAATTTCTCAATGAGCTGCTGGGCGCCGCAGGTTTCAAGCGCGAAGAGGTGTACATTTGTAATGTGTTGAAGTGCCGCCCGCCTGGAAACCGGGACCCGCTGCCGGCCGAAATCGATGCCTGCCGCGACTACCTGGACAGCCAGATCGAGATGATCGACCCGCTCGTTATCGTGACGCTGGGACGCTTCTCGCTTTCGAAATTCTTCCCGCAGGCGAAGATCTCGCGCGTGCACGGCCAGAGCCGCGAAATTGGCGGGCGTATGCTTGTGCCCATGTACCACCCGGCAGCCGCATTGCATCAGCAGAGCCTTCGCGAAACCATAGTGGAAGACTTTCGTCGGCTGCCGTCGATAATCGAACAGGCGCGGGCGCTTCGGACTGAAAGTACAGAGCACGGCGAGCCGGTTGCGCAGGAAGCAAGCGCCCGCCAAATCCCGCTCTTTGAATGAAGGCTTCATGGGTGAACCGACACTACGCATAGTTGCATTCGGCGGCCTGGGCGACATCGGCCGCAACATGGCAGTCCTTGAGTGGGACGACGACATGATCATTGTCGACGTGGGCATCATGTTCCCGGAAGAGGAGATGCTGGGCGTCGACCTGGTGCTTCCGGACTTCACGTACGTCCGGGAGCGCGCGCACAAGCTCCGTGGCATCTTCCTGACCCACGGCCATGAGGACCACATCGGCGGCGTGCCCTACCTGCTGCGCGAGGTCAAGGCGCCGGTCTACGGCGCGCGCCTCACGATCGGCCTCGTCGAGGTGAAACTTGCCGAGCACCGGCTGCAGAACGAAGCCGCGCTCAACGTGGTCGAACCCGGTGAAGTGATCCACGCTGGCGCATTCGAAGTGGAGTTCTTCACCGTCGCCCACTCCATCCCCGATTCGTGCGGACTGATCATCCACACGCCGCTTGGGCCGGTCGTACACACGGGCGACTTCAAGCTCGACCACACCCCGGTGATGGACCAGCACACCGACCTGACGCGCCTTGGGCAGGTCGGCGCCGACGGCTGCCTGCTGCTCATGGCCGACTCCACCTACGCCGACACCGAGGGTTACACCCCCAGCGAAGAGCTCGTGGGCGAGGCGCTGTCGAACATCATCCACAAGGCGCCGGGGCGGGTGATCATCGCCACCTTCGCCTCGCAGATCGCCCGCGTGCAGCAGATCGTCGACGGCGCAGTCTCGGCGGGCCGCAAAGTCTTTGTCACCGGCCGCTCGATGGTCGACAACGTGGCAATGGCCCGGCGCATCGGCTATGTGCAGGCGCCCGAGGGGATCTTCGTCGGCGTCGAGGAGATGCGCCGGGTGCCGAACAAGGACCTGGTGGTCGTCACCACCGGCAGCCAGGGCGAGCCGACGAGCGCACTCACCCGCATGGCACAGGGCGACCACCGGCACATCCAGATCCAGGAAGGTGATACGGTCGTCATCTCGGCCAACCCGATCCCCGGCAACGAAACCGCGGTCGCGCGGAACGTGGACAACCTCTTCCGCCTCGGGGCAAATGTGCTCTACAACCGCGTGGCAAACGTGCACGTCCGCGGCCACGCAAGCCGCGAAGAGCTGAAGATCATCCAGAGCATCCTGCAGCCGGAGTACTTTGTCCCGGTGCAGGGTGAATACCGGCACCTGGTCGCCCACGCGCAGCTCGCGGAGTCTGTCGGCGTGCCCAAAGGCAACGCTTTTGTGCTCACGGACGGCGATGTGCTCGAGATCGACGAAAACCAGGCCGGGATCGTCGACAAGGTGCCCTCCGGCTACGTCTACATCGATGGGCTCGGCATCGGCGACATCGACCAGCACATTCTGCGCGACCGCGCGCACCTCTCGCGCGACGGCTTCCTGGTCGTTATCGTCCCGGTGGACAAGGAAACCAGCCAGGTTGCCGGCGATATCGAGATCCTGACACGCGGGTTCGTCGACCGTTCCGACAACGAAGCGATTATCGAAGAGGCCAAGCGCGTGGTGCTGAAAACCCTGACCGGGGCAGCACATTTGGCCGAGATCGGCGGCATTAACACACAGATTCGAGACGCTATGAGCAAATTCATCTACGATCGAACTCGCCGGAAGCCAATGGTGCTTCCAGTGACGGTAGAGGTGTAGTCGAGGGCCTCGCAGGCAAACGCGCGGGATTACGCGGGGTATCCCGGGCGTTGAGGAGCAAGCGCAATGGCGGCACGTACGCGAGCGCGTCCCCGCGGTGTGCAAAACACCAAATCGTCCCGGACGCGATCCCGAAAACCGTGGTGGAGGCGGAGTAATCTCGCACGCCCCGAAGTGGTGGGCGTGGCGATTGCCGCGCTGGCGGTAGCATTAGTGCCCTTCGTCGTCGACCTGGGCGAGACGCTTTCGGGCGTGCGGGATGGCGTCGCCCGCACCCTCGGCATGGGTATCTTCCTGATCGTCGGCGGCATCGCCGCGCTGGGCCTGGCTGTGGCGCGCCACGCCTACCGGGAGCCCGCCCCCTTCGTCCGGAAGACCGTGGGCTGGACAGCTTTCCTGCTCTTTGCCTGGGGCGCGCTGTCGCTGAACACGGCCGAGTGGAGTCTGGGGACCGTCGAATTTGCCGAGGTTTCGCTGGGCGGCCGGCTCGGTCAGTGGCTGTTTGGCGGCTTCGTGGGCCACGTTGCGTGGATCAGCCTCTTTGTGCTGGCAATGGCTTTGCTGGCGCCCCGCTTTAGCCGCATGGTCGCGGCCAACGTGCCCGTCTGGATCGAATACGCCTGGGAAGAACGCTGGCCGCACCGGGCGCTCGCCGCTGTGTGGGCGTTTGTCCGCTTCGCCTTCCGGCGGCCGCGGCGCGGCAGCGACGGCGAACCGGTCATCGACGCGTCGGACACGATCCTCCCGGCAGCGCCGGGCCGTCGCGCCGGCACCTTCGAGGAAGTGGCTGTGGCCGGCATCCGGCCGAGCATCGACCCGGCCTCACCGGCGTCCGCCGTCGGCGCCGGGGCTGCCGCGACCTTCAGCAACGGCGTGGGGAACAGCGACAGCACCGCCCTGGAGGAGCCGCCACCAGCACCTCAGGTGCGAGAGGAAGAGCAGCCGGAAGATGAGGATCCCGCCGCCGAACCCCACCAGATGGGCCTGGAGCTGGAGGACCGTAACGGCTGGCAGTTGCCTCCGACCGACCTGCTGAACGAGCCGCAGGAAAGTGCCAGCCGCACACACGACAACGCGGCACGCGCGCAGCTCATCGTCGATACCCTGGCCAGCTTTGGCGTTGATGCGACAGTCGTGGAAATCAACGAAGGACCGACCGTGACCCAGTTCGGGGTCGAACCCGGCTGGGAGGTCCGTTACAAGGACCGGCCGCTCAAAGACGCATCCGGGAAGACGCTCATCGGCCCGGACGGGCGGCAGCG
>SLAK01000302.1 GCA_007126855.1 Dehalococcoidia bacterium
ACGGAGGGGGTCGATACCCCCCACACCTAGTACTCATCGTTTACGGCGTGGACTACCCGGGTATCTAATCCGGTTTGCTCCCCACGCTTTCGCCCCTGAGCGTCAGGACAGGGCCAGGAAGCCGCCTTCGCCACTGGTGTTCCTCCAGATATCTACGCATTTCACCGCTACACCTGGAATTCCGCTTCCCTCTCCCTGCCTCAAGCCCAGCAGTTTCTCGAGACCCCTCCCAGTTGAGCCGGGAGATTTCACCCGAGACTTGCCGAGCCGCCTGCGGGCTCTTTACGCCCAGTAAATCCGGACAACGCTTGACACCTACGTATTACCGCGGCTGCTGGCACGTAGTTAGCCGTGTCTTATTCGCGAGGTACCGTCAGAACTTCTTCCCTCGCAAAAGGGGTTTACAACCCGAAGGCCTTCGTCCCCCACGCGGCGTTGCTGCGTCAGGCTTTCGCCCATTGCGCAAGATTCTTAGCTGCTGCCTCCCGTAGGAGTCGGGGCCGTGTCTCAGTCCCCGTGTGGCTGATCATCCTCTCAGACCAGCTACCGATCGTCGCCTTGGTGAGCGGTTACCCCACCAACTAGCTAATCGGCCGCGGGCCCCTCCCATAGCGCATTGCTGCTTTTACCAGCCGGATTCTCACCGGTGGTGTTATGCGGTATTAGCCCACCTTTCGGCAGGTTATTCCCCACTACGGGGCAGGTTACCCACGTGTTACTCACCCGTCCGCCACTGACACCGAAGTGTCCGTGCGACTTGCATGCCTAATACACGCCGCCAGCGTTTGTCCTGAGCCAGGATCAAACTCTCCGTTAAAGAAAGTTTGAAGTCAGCTCAATCGCTGACACCTGTTCTTCTTGACAGGGTCCCAGACGTTTTTCTTCACGTCCGCTATCCAGTTTTTAAAGTGCGCTGGCCTCTTGGGCCCGAACGAGAAGATTAGCTCGCTCGCGATTGGATGTCAATCCTGAATCGGGTCAGTTAACCTGCGCTTCCACTCTCCGGAAGCGCCCTTCCGGCCCTTCGCTCGCGGGCCCCTCTTCTTCGTTCCTTGGTCAGTGTCCCCAACTCTGGCCCCTTCGTCAAGCCGTTTGCCGGCTTCCGGAAAATTATCCGGGATCGAGCCAGAATGGCAATGCTCTCGCCGATCGGCGAGGCCACCAGCCCCATACCTGAGGGGCCTTCACTACCTGCATCATCATCCCAGAAAAGCCTCCGGATGTCAAGTTATGTCACGCAATTTCACAGCTGCCGGGCCCCTCGGCGGCGTGGCGCGGACGACGCTTTCTGACCTCCGCGAGCACGTCGAGGCTATCGCTGCTGATGCCGTCGACGCCGTAGCCCATGGCCTCGTCGAAGGCCTCCATTGAGTTCACGGGCCAGGTGGTGACAACGGGCCCGACGGTGCGCAGGCGCCGTACGGCTTCGGCCGAAAGCAGTTTGCGGTGCACGGATACGCCGGACCATGGCCGCTGATCCATGGCGAGCAGGTCCCGCATGTTGCGGGTGCTGCCGACGGAGGGGAAGGTGGCGACGCCGGGTATCCAGAGGAAGGGCTCCAGCAGGCTCCAGGTGCGCGCGGTGACGGCAAAGGGAATGTCCTGTCCGGCTGCGGCGAAGGTGTCCAGCACTTTGCCGGGGAGGGCTTCGGCGCGGCCTTTCAGGTCCAGCAGAAGTGTGCCGGGGCCTTCCCAGTCTTCGAGCAACCGGGCGAGCACGAGCCTGGGCGGGCCGCGCCACTCGAGTTTCCACCGATCCCAGCGGATGGGAAGGCGGCCCAGGGTTTTTTCGTGCCGGATCTCGACTCTGCCCTGGTAGAGCCAGACGTCGCACTCGTGGAAATCGACGCCGAGCGCGGTGGCCGCCCGGAGCCGGCCCAGGTCGTTGGCGGACCGGTGGGCGATGGTGAGCGGGCGGTGCGGAGGGATGGAAGTCATGCCGGCCCTGGCGTGTTCGTCGCATGGCTGGTCATGGTGGGACGCCCTCCGACTGGATGCGGCGCTGGTCGCGCCAGTTGCGGAGCCACAGGGCTGCGGCCAGGCCGGTGAGCGCAACGATGCCGCCGACGATGCCATCGAGGATGTAGTGGTTCGCGGTGAGCACGATGGCGATGAACATGAGTGGCGGAGCCACAAAGCCAAGAGCCTTCCCGGGCAACCATCTCGCCTTCCAGACGAGGGTAATGCCGATAATCAGGTTCCAGCCGAAGTGGAGGCTCGGCATCGCAGCATATTCGTTCACCAGCGCGGGCGGCTGCAGCACGCGGTAGGACGACGAATATTCTGTGATCGTGTCGACCACGTCGGGCTCTGCGAAGCGTGGTGGCGCGACGGGGAAGGTTGCGAAAATGATCAGGCCAATGCCCCCGGATATCAGAAACGCGTTCCGCACCACGCGGTAGTCTCTCGGACGCTTGAGGACCAGCCACAGGGCGACCAATCCAATGACCGGCCAGTGGGCCCAGATGTAGATCCAGTTCACAAAGGTGACGAGAACGTGGTAGTCGATCATCCAGCCTTGCAATGCCGGTTCCCAGAAGAAGCCCAGGCGTTGCTGGAAGTCCGCTATGCGGTCGGCGTTTTCGTAGGCTGCTTCGGGTGAACCTTCGGTGAGGCCACGCACCAGGAAGTACATGAGCACGGCTGTGAAGATGAGCACGAACTCGAAGAGCACATAACGCCAGCGGACATTTCGCAATAGCGCAAAGCGGTCTCGGAGGTCCGGGAGCACAGGAACCATTGTGGCTGCTTTCGCTGCTTCGGATTTTTGCCGAGCCTCCCGAACACCACACAGCCCTGCTCGACAGGGGGTAGTATGGCGCAATGCGGCCCGCTGCACACCCCCAAACGGAGCACGCCTGGGCACAAGCCCGGGACCGGCTGGGAGGCTTTGCATTGATCGTACCGGGTGATCCGGCCTTTTTGTGCCAGGCCGAGCTTTGCTCGGCGCACTGCTGCAAGGCGTTCAGCGTGGCGCTGCGGGGCGACGAGGTGACACGGCTGGAGCGTCTTGGCCGGGTGAACCGCCAGCGGTTCCTCGAATGTGAAGGCGGCGAGCCGATCGCGCTCCCGCTGGCGGACCCCTTCCTGCTCGCACGTGAGGACGGCCATTGCGCGATGCTTGGGGCCGACTTGCGTTGCACCGTGTATGACGCGCGGCCAAACGCGTGCCGGCTCTATCCCCACCAGGTGGTGTTCGTCGAGCCCGGCACAGGCCGGCGGGTCACAAATGTCAGCCACTCCAGCTATCGGAAGGCTCTCGCGGGCGGCGACGAGGCGCTGGTGCCGTTGCTGTTGCGCCACCTGGAATGCCCGGGGTTTACGGGGCCGCCCATGCAAGAAAGCGAATGGGCCGCCCTCTTCGTTGAGACCTACCGCCTGCAATACCGCGACCAGGATGTCTCTCTGCAGCAGCCACTTCCTGCGTAGGGCTACCCCGGGAGGCATGCCGCCGTGCTAAGCTCCCCCCGATGACCGTAACCTCCGCCGGAAGCGCCGTTCGCCCCGAGGTCAAGGCCCTGGCCCCGGCGCTCGTTGACTCGCGCCGGCACTTCCACCGCTACCCGGAACTTTCGTGGAAGGAACACCGGACGCAGGAGGCCATCCTGGACCGGCTGCGCGCAATCGAAGGACTCGACGACGTGCGACCGATCGCGCGGACGGGCGCGACGGCACTGGTGCGCGGCGGGCGCCCGGGCCCCTGCGTGCTCTGGCGGGCAGACATCGATGCGCTGCCCGTGCCCGAGAAGTCGGGGCTGCCGTACGCGTCGGAAAACGACGGGGTGATGCACGCGTGCGGCCACGACACGCACATCGCCATCGCGCTGGGCATCGCACAGGTGCTTGTCGAAAGGCGAGACGAGCTCGCTGGTTCGGTCCGATTCGTGTTCCAGCCAGCCGAAGAGGCGGAGGGCGGCGCGCGGGACTGCATCGAGGAAGGCATCCTGGAAGAGCCGTATGTATCGCGCGCTTTCGGGCTGCACATCAGCGCCGACGTGCCCCTCGGGGCCATCAACGTCGCGCCCGGCCCATTCTTTGCCGCGCCGACCGGCTTTGTCATCGAGATTGAAGGGCGAGGCGGGCATGCAGCAGCGCCGCACCAGGGGATTGACGCCGTAGTCGTGGCCGCGCACTGCATCACGGCCCTGCAAACTGTGGTCAGCCGTTCGGTGAACCCGCTCGACACTGCTGTGCTGACCGTTGGCACGGTGAAGGGCGGGTACCGCCGCAACGTGATGGCCGAAAGCGCGCGGATGGGCGGAACCATCCGCACCTACGATGAACGGGTGCTGGAGCTGATGCTAAAGCGCGTGGAGGAGGTCGTCGGCGGCGTTTGCGCTGCCTTCGGGGCCACCTATTCGCTATCGCACAACACCGGCTGCCCGCCGCTGGTAAACGACGAGGCGGAGACGGCGATGGTGATGGACCTTGCGGCTTCCTTCTTTGGCGCCGACAACATCTATTCAACGCCAAGCATGGGCGCCGAAGACATGGCGGAATTTCTTCGTGCCCGTCCCGGGTGCTTCTTCTGGCTTGGCGCGCGCAACGAAGCAAAGGGCATCGCCGGCCGCCACCACGACCCGGGCTTTCTCATCGACGAAGATGCGCTGCCCCTGGGCGTGGAGTTCGGCGCCCGCATCCTGGAATCGGCGCTCGCCGAAGACGCGGTTAGCGGGTAAGCCGGCGAGCGCGGCCAGCGGCGTGCAGACGTTAGCCCCAGGGGCCCTCGCCGGCAGCCGAGTTCCACGTCTCCACGATTTTGCCGTCGCGCACGCGGAAGATCTCAATCCCGGATCGCGTTGTTTCCTTGCCGTTGAGCTCGAATGAGACCTCGTATGCGGCGGCATAGAGCTCACCCTCGGCTACGGTTGCGGCGTATTCGAAGCGCACGTCGCCGGCCTGGTCGAGAAAGCTGCTGATCCGTGCCTTGTTTTCATCGAGAGACATCACCACCCGGTGGCCATGTTCGTGCCGTAGGCATGGATCGGCGATGAAGCGGGCTGCCGCCTCCGGGTCGTGGCGGTGATAAACATCGTCGGTGTATTCCTGGATGAAGGCATGCAAGTCCATGCGCGGATCCTACACGCCTGGCTGTTGCCGATCTGCGGCGGCTTCGCGCATGGGCGATCCAGCTGGCACCGGCAATCACGGCGGAAATCTTTCCGTCCATCCGCCCGCTCATAGGAGTCCTGGAGGCTGCGCTCGCCGACGACCGGGGTTAACCGGTAAACAACCCTCCGTCCGGGAACAGGATCTCGCCGGTGAAGTAGCTGGATTCGTCGCTTGCCAGGAAGAGCGCGGTGTTCGCGATGTCCTGAGGTTGGCCGAGCCGCCCCATCGGGATGCCGGCAAGGAGCTGCTGCACGCGGGTTTCGTCGGAGCGCATGCTCTCGGTCATCGGCGTTTCGATGAAGCCGGGGCCGATCGCATTCACACGGATGCCGTGCGCTGCGAGTTCCAGCGCCAGCGTCTTGGTAAGCATCCAGACGCCGGCCTTGCTCACGCAGTAATCGGCCGCGCCGGGGATGGGGATCTTCGCGGCGCCGGAGGCGATGTTGATGATGGAGCCGCCGTTGCCGACGTCGATCATCTTTCGGGCGACGGCACAGTCAGTGAGCATGACCCCGGTGAGGTTCACGTTGAGCACCTTTTCCCAGTACTCCGCGGGTTTGTTGATCAGGTAGGAATCCTCGCGGGAGGCCTGCGGCGCCCGCGGCTCGCCGCCGCTTTCGTAGAGCGCATGGGATATCCCGGCCGCGGCGACAAGCACGTCGATTTTGCCGAACTCCCGCACTGCGGCATCCGCAAGCGCTTCGCAATCGGCCCCCTCGCTGGTATCGGTGCGCACGAAGTTTGCGCGCCGGCCGAGCGCTTTCACGGCGCCAGCGGCCTCCTGGCCGCGCTCGTCCTGCAGGTCGGCAATCACGATGTCTGCGCCCTCTTGCGCGAGCCGTTCGGCGCATGCGCGCCCGATCCCGCTGGCGCCGCCGGTCACCACGGCGACTTTTCCGTCCATCCGCCCGTTCATCCAGGTAGCTCCTTCTGCTTCCGCGTTGGCTTGCGGGGCAATCCTACCGAAGCTTGCCATTTCGCGGTGACGTTGCGCTCACTGCGTTATCCTGTGGAAGGCGGCCGGGCTATTTGCGAATAAGGAAAGGTAAGGGATGACTCGGCAGCGCTTCTGTCCGACCTGCGATCGCTCGTTCGACGATGGCGAAGCAGTGCTCAAATGCTCGGTCTGCGGGCTGCTCCACCACCCTGGCTGCTGGGTGAAGAGCGAAGGGTGCAATACCGGCTGCGAGGACAGCGTGCCCGAACCGCTGGCCTATTCCCTTCCGGCCCGGAGCATTACGCCGCATCCGGCCGAGGGCACGCGGGTCGCCGGCGCGGGCCCGACACCCCGGTATTCGCGGCCGGAGGAGCCGCGAGACCCACTGGAGCGAGTGACTCCTGTCGTGCGCGAGCAGTCCACTCAGAGTGCTGGCACCGAAGAGCCGCCAACCGACGACGAGCCGATCATCGGCCGGCCGCGGCCGAATGCGGGCGGTTCGGCCCAACCCACACCCGGACCCGGCCCCTCGGCTCCGCCCCGCGCGAAACGCGGGCGCTATCCAGGCGAACAACGCAAGACGCCGTCCGTGGAAGATATGCGCCTGTACGGCCGGCGAGGGATGCTGCGCTACTGGTACGTGCCGCTGGCAGCCATCCTGGCCATCGCCGTTGCTGTCGGCGTGGTCTGGGCGGCCGACCAGTACCTGGGCGGCACGGACGACACGCCCGCGGCAGCCGACGACGGGAATGGCGACGATGCAGCCGCCCCGGATGACGACGGCCAGGCTGTCGCGCCCGCGCCCACGCCTGAACCCGAGCCAACGCCGGTGGAGGAAGAGGAGCCGATCCCGACAGAGTTCGGACCCGGCGTCTTTGGTGTGGTCACCGGCACAGGGGCAGGAGGATGCCTCAACATCCGCGTCGCGCCCGGCACCGAGAATGACGCCATCATCTGTGTGCCCGACGGGACCGAGCTCACCGTGATCAGCGGCCCGGAGGAAGCGGGCAACCTGGTGTGGTGGGAAATCTCGGCGGTCGAGATCACCGGCTGGGCGGCGGAAGACTACATGGCGATCGACGAGAGCCGCTACGTGGACGACGGGAACGGCGGAACTGAGGCGGAATAGTCGCGCTTAGAGCGCCTCTGCGATGAGGCGCCGCAGGTTCGCCATCTCGATGGCGGTCACGGCGGCTTCTTTTCCTTTGTGCCCTTCTTTGCCGCCGACGCGTTCCAGTGCCTGCTCGATGGTGTCGACCGTGAGCACGCCGAACACGGCGGGCACCCCGGTTTGCTCCGTCACGGAGAGCACGCCCTGCTGCGCCGCGCCGGCGACGTATTCGAAGTGCGCGGTCTCGCCCCGGATGACGGCCCCGAGACAGATGACGGCGTCGACGTTGCCGGTATTCGCGGCCCATAGCGCGGCCGCAGGAACTTCGAAGGAGCCCGGCACGCGGATAATGCTGTAGTCGCCTTCCACTACGCCATGCTCGCCGAGCGCGCTGCACGCCCCCTGCAGGAGCTTTTCGGTGACGAAACTATTCCAGCGGGCGACGACGATGGCGAAGCGCAATCCCTGGCCGTCTATTGCACCTTCGAGTTCAGGCATCGTTATTTCCCGGGCCCCACGATAGCTTCGAGGCCGCCAAGGATGTGGCCCATCCGGCGGCGCTTTGTATCCAGGTAGCGGATGTTGAACTGGTTGGGCGTGGTCTCGATGGGCACGCGCTCGACTACTCGGAGCCCGTAGCCTTCAAGGCCGGCGCGCTTCATCGGGTTGTTGGTGATCAGCCGCATGTTCTTCACGCCCAGGTCCACGAGGATCTGCATCCCGATGCCATAGTCGCGCCGGTCTTCGGGGAATCCGAGCGCGAGGTTGGCGTCGATCGTGTCGAGGCCCTGGTCCTGCAGTTCGTATGCTCGCAGCTTGTTGTGCAGGCCGATGCCGCGGCCTTCCTGCCGCATGTAGAGAAAGACGCCGCCCTGTTCCGCGATCATCTTCAGCGCCGAGTCCTTCTGCTCGCCGCAGTCACAGCGCATGGACCCAAAGACGTCGCCGGTGAGGCATTCGCTGTGCACGCGTACCAGCGTGGGCTCTTCCGGATGGATGGGGCCGTTGACAATGGCCAGGTGTTCGCCAGGTTCGAAGTCTGACTTGTAACCCAGGATGCGCATCTCGCCATAGGGCGTCGGCAACAGCGTGTCGGCCACGCGGTGAACATGGCGCTCGGTCGCCAGGCGGTAGCTGATGATGTCGTTTGTGGTGACGATCTTCAGGTCGTGGCGGCGGGCGAAGCGGACCAGGTCGGGCATGCGGGCCATTTCGCCGTCGGCCTTCATGATTTCGCAGATGACCGCGGCGGGGTAGAGGCCGGCGAGCTTGGCCAGGTCCATGCTGGCTTCGGTCTGGCCGGCACGGACGAGCACGCCGCCATCGCGGGCCCGGAGCGGGAACATATGGCCGGGGCGCACCAGGTCGTCCGGCTTCGTCGCCGGGTCGATAAGCACCTGGACGGTGCGCGCGCGGTCGGCGGCGCTAATGCCGGTAGAGACACCGGTGCGGGCCTCCACCGAGACGGTGAAAGGCGTGCCGAACTGGGAGTCGTTGTCCACGGACATCATGGGCAGCTTGAGCTGCTCCACCCGGTCGGCAGTGAGGGAGATGCAGATGAGGCCGCGGCCATACTTGGCCATGAAGTTGATTGTTTCGGGCGTGACGAACTGGGCCGCGATGCAGAGGTCGCCTTCGTTTTCGCGCGCCTCGTCGTCGGTGATGATGACAAACTTGCCGCGCCGGTATTCTTCGATGGCCTCCGGGACGGTGGCCCGGACGGCGGCTTCTTCGGGTGTCATCGCGCTGCCTCCTGAACGGTCCCGGCGAGCCCTGCTTCGCGGACATATTGCTCTACGTAGCGCGCGATGATGTCGGTTTCCAGGTTTATCCGGTCGCCGGGCTCGCGGCTCACCAGGTTCGTGTGCTCCTGGGTGTATTGCACGAGTGAAACGGAAAAGCTTTCCTCATCTTTCGCGACAATCGTGAGGCTGATGCCGTCGATGCAGACGGGCCCCTTCACCACCATGTGGCGAAGCAGTTCGGGCGGCGCCAGGAAGCGGGCGATGACCGCTTCGCCTTCGGGCGTCAGCGAATCGAGCGTGCCCACGCCTTCGACGACGCCGCGGACGATGTGGCCGCTGAGGCGGTCGTTCGGCCGGACGCTGCGTTCCAGGTTCACAGGGTCGCCGCGCTTGAGGTCGCCCAGGTTCGAGCGCCGGTAGGTCTCCGGCATGAGATTGGCGAAAAAGGTGTCGCCATCGATCTCGGCGACGGTCAGGTCCACACCGTTGATGGCGATGGAATCGCCGAGCTGCGCGTCTGCAAGGACGTGCGGCGCGCGGATGCGCAGGGTCCCATCGCCGGATTCAACGACGGTCCCGACCTCTTCGATTATGCCTGTGAACATCTAGGCTGCCCCACTTTCGAGCGCAGGTACGAAGCTCACTGCGTTGGCCCTGGAAGTGGAGCGCTGACCCGCGAACATGCGTACCCCTCAAACTTCTCGGTGTGCCCGGGGTACAGCGGGGCAGAAACAGGCCAGACCGCCACACGAGCGGTGTGCCCGGCACATGTTCTCTCCCATCCGGACTCTAACCGTCGGCCCCGGGATTCCACCGGGTCAGTCCGCCGAAGCGGAGTCGCGGGCTTTCACCGCCGGTGAGGAATTGCACCTCGCCCCGAGAACATCCAAGCGTATCGTTAGGGGTATGCTAATGGCCTGTCAAGTCGATTGGCGTGAACGATTTGTTGCCCGGTCCATAAGTGCGACCAGCACATCGTAGGTCGCGAGCGCGTCTGGCAGGGCGCCGTGCTCGCCGTCGCGGCCGATGCCAAGCCGGTCTGCCACATGGCCCAGATTGAAGCGATCGACGTCGCCGGTGCCCTTCAGCACCTGGCGCGCGATGGGCTGGACGTCGACGGTCACGGGCGCGAAAGGCCAGTCGCGCTCAAGCTGCCGGAAGGTCTGCAGCAGGAAACTCATGTCCTGGCCTATGCCCCAGCCGGCGATGGCCGCGCCTTTGCCGAAATCAACGAGCTGGTCCACCGCGCGTTCCAGCTCGATCGCGTTTTTCCACGCTTTCGAGCTGTATCCGACAACCTTGAGCGCCGCGTGGTCGGCATTGCCGATGCGCTTCGGACGAATGCGGGCTCCCCACGATTCGAGCTCTGGAAGGCCGTGCTCCAGCCCGGCGATGACGCCGCCAATGTCCAGCACCTCGTGGACAAGCGGGTTCGGGCCGCTCATCTCCAGATCGATGACCAGCAGGCGCTCGACCGGCTCGAGCGCGGCAGTTTCCCCGGCTGCCTCCTCGAGTTCGCCTTCGGCGGTCAAGCGCCGGAGGCCCATTGCGAGGAGGTCTACATGTGTGTCCACGGAAGTCATTGTCACGTTTCTGTTGTTCGCGCGCATCCCTGGGGTTACACCTGTGGCTGGTCGAGGCGCACCCGGTAGCTGATTCCATCGAGCAACACCAGCTTCGGATCGGGGCGACCTGACCCACCGATTGACCCGTCTGGCAGCATGTACTGGTGGACACGGGCGAGACGCACGCCAATGTCGTCGTAGTAGTCGACGATC